>NZ_DAMANB010000002.1:166444-256159 GCF_032073645.1 Myroides sp. | reverse complement strand
ATCTAAAAATATGATATTTATCAGATTCCCGTTTTTTTCATTTATTTTTTACAAAAAAACATTTTTATTTTCCGTCTAATACAACGCCAACTGCATCCACCTTTAGTGTTTATCACTACTTCACACTTCACACAAAAGAAATCTACCCTAGCAAAATAATCTCTACCTGATACAAGAAAAGAATATTATCTCTCACTTCAGCAGTCTTTTTTACTACTAAAATAGGGGTGGTCGGCTTGTGGTCGGCATGTGATAGGCATGTGCTCGGCTAAAAAGTACTATAAATAAGCCCATCACTACCCGATCACATCCCCATCAATATCCGATAATATAAAGGCAATAGTATAATAGATACACAGTCAGAGTATAAAACAGGCTTTTGAAAAATCTATTCTTTAACTAAGAGAAAGTTTGCTACATAAGTCATCATTATAGCAAACAGTAAAGTCTATAAAACAAAAAACGCTATTATCTAATCATAGATAATAGCGTATATATTTTGCGTCCGCGGGAGGGGTTACGCACAAGGATATAACATCTAATAATCAGTGTTTTATAAATTCATTGGGAAGTAATTGGGACGTTTAGCCTATTTCTGAAGCTTATTTACAATCAAGTCAGACAGCTTCTCCAACACTTCAGCATCATCTAATAACTCCACCAAACGGGTGTTGTTTACATCCGATTCGACACCAGTCAATAACCAACGAGCATCTAAATCAGTATAATAGAGTAATATCTTCTCTATATATTCAGCACTAAGCGACCTATCTTCTACTAATACTCTATTAAAGGAATTATACGACATCCCAATAACTTCAGCCATCTGCTTTCTTGAGACATTATTAAGAGCCATGTACTGTTTTAGACGTTCATTCATATTTTAGATTTATTTGATTCACGTACTTCATTAATCATATTTCTAATTACATCTCGCACTTCATCTTTCTTGATAAACTCCTGAAGAAGTTTTTCTGTTTCTTCTTCATCGAAGCCTAATGGATCTATATTTTCATCTTCAAACTTTACTTTCACACCTTGTTCTTCAAGTCTTTTTATATCTTCTTCAGATAAATTCTTGATATACTCATCTACTTCTTTCATAGTATCATGAGATTGTTCTAATACTGGATCTAAATGATATGATGCTGCTGTATATTCCATAGGTCCTTTACCTGTTATAAACCAACGGGCATTTAAATCAGGAAAATATGTAAATATTCTATCAAGGGTATCACTATTCATAGCCGCAGAACCATTAATAATTCTACTTAATGAATTGTACTTCATACCTATCGTATCACAAAAGATGTTTCGAGGTACCTCTTTATGTTCTAAATATTTTTTTAATCTTAATCCTATGGTTTCCATGATGTTATATTTTCAAGACAACAATTTATTCACATTTATGTATAAAATATTTTGATTATACATAAATGTGCACTTAATTTGTGATACTAAAATGTTACTTAAGTAATACTAATATATAACACTTTAATGTGTTTGAAAATGCTAAAAATATATGATTAACGAGAAACTATCAATTCGCATTAAGAGTATTTTAGGACATAGATATACCCCTAAAATACAGACACATCTTACTAATAACAAGATATTCAATGCACAAGGCAATCCGTTTTCAAATGGATATGTGAGACAGATTGTAAATGGTATAAAAGAGGATTTACGTATAGAAGAAGAGATTCTCAAGCTTTGTGAAGAAACAAAAGAATACTACACAAATGTGAAAAATAGAAAACAAAAATTACTTAAAAGTAATTAAACAAAAAACCCTCTAGCTGGAACTAGAGGGTTTAAACCTCAATCATTAATTAAATAACAATTGAAATCATGAAAGACAAAGGTAATCAAAAAAGATTAATCCCTGGTATTATACCAGGAGATACGAACATCGAAATATTTAGTGATAAAGCTACGCGTACAGCGTACTTTATACAGAATGGAAGAACTCGAGTAATCGATAAACTTCCTCAAGAAATCAAGAGTAAACTATACACCATGCTGGCTAATGATCCTGTGGCTAGCGAAGATTTAAAAGAGTACAAGTTTCACGAAGCCCTAAATGAATATGTAATCTGCATGTTTGGCAAACTAGATCACACGCCTGATGTAATCAATGGAGAAATACAGCTCGCTGAAGAATCATGTGAACCAGGATGTAGATGTCATAATTGGATTAGTAAGATTACAGGAATAGATAAGTATGGATTAACTAAGCAAGAGAAAAAAATACTGAGATACTTAGTAAAAGGAAAAGCAGATAAGGCTATAGCTACAACGCTCAATATATCGCCAAATACAGTATCTACTCATAAAATGAATGTGTTCAGAAAATTAAACGTGCATAGTAGAAGTGAGCTACAGACTTTGTCAGCTAACTTTTAAAAAACACAAAAATGAACACAATCACATTTAACCTAACGGAGGATTTATTAATCATTGGTCTTGAGGATATGAAAAAGATTAAAAGTAATTATCAACAAAGTTTAGCATTCATAACTAGAGAGCTTGCTAAGATAGAATACTCCTTAAAAATAGAATGTGACAAAGAAGTGCTAGAAGCACTCAAACAGACAAGAAATAAATGGCTATTCAAACTCATGCAAAAAAGAGAAGAATTAGAAAAAGCCAATAAGATACTCGCAATACTAATGCTATTAAAACGCAACCAATGCAACAATACCAAATCATAAAAGAAGCCAGCCTAGAGAAAGTGAGAGATGCAGATATCTATGAAGTTATCTCTCATTATGCTCAATTAAAGAAGAGTGGTAGTAGTTGGACGTGTAATTCCCCACTTACTAACGAGAAGACTCCTTCCTTCCATGTGAACCCAGTGAAGAATAACTGGGTTTGCTACTCTTCGAACCAGGGAGGAGATGGGTTAAAATTTGTCATGATTAAGGACTCTATATCTTTTATAGAAGCAGTAGAAAAGATTGCTTCTATCTGTAATATTCTACTGGAGTATGAAGAAGTGAGTGAAGAAGTAAAGCAGAAAATAGACAAAAAGAAAAAAGCTACTGATATCTTAGAATGGGCTTCTACTCAATATAGTAAGGCATTAAACACATTAGCAGATAACCACTGGGCTAAAGAGATGATCGCTGATAGGCGATTTACTGAAGATACAGTGCGAGACTTTAAGATTGGTTATGCAGGCGGTTCTAAGATGCTTACTACTCCATTAATAGACCAAGGGTTATTCAGTGAAGGTAAAGATATTGGGTTAATCAATGTCAAAGATGGAAAGAGTAGTGACTTCTTCAGAGAGCGTCTAATGTTTCCTATCGTTAATGAACGAGGTGAAGTAGTTGGATTCGGTGGCCGAGCTTCAAATGAAGAAGCTAAGAAGTATGCTAAATATCTAAACTCTAGAGAGACTGATTATTATGTTAAAACGAAGACTATTTATGGTCTATATCAAGCTAAGAAAAGTATAGTCAGTACAGGTACAGCTATCTTAATGGAGGGATATACAGACGTTATATCAGCTCATCAGGCTGGAGTAACTAATGCTATAGCTACCTGTGGAACTGCTCTTACTAAAGAACAAGTGCTACTGATCAAACGATATGCGCGTACAGTCATCGTGATGCGTGACAATGACTATCCTAAGACTACTAAAGCACTAATAGACCTAACGACTGAAATAGCGACTCAGAAGCTTATCACATTCAGTGACAAGTTTACTTCTATCAATGATTTGAATTGCGTAGAAGTAGCGAGAATAGTACTTAGTAAGCTTAGTGAGTCTAATGAAGATCAGATATTATATGGCCAACTAGATGATCGCATTCGCAGTGTTAATCCTTATGATTTAGGACCAGGTACTAAAGCTGCTTTTAGCGATATTGATATGTTGCTAAAATATGGTCTAAAGGTTCAGATATGTAATCTACCAATAGGTGAAGATCCTGATACGTATTCTAGACAAGCTGATCTGAAGAAATATATAGAGGATCACGTTAAAGATGCATTCGAATGGAAGACTACGAAGCTTAAGAATATGGCTAGTAGTGATGCTGATATGATTAGTGATAGTGTGAATACAGTAAGTAAGATACTATTCTCTATCGCTGATGATATTAAAAGAGGCTTATATATCAAAACTGCAGCTAAGATATTCAATATCTCAAGTAAAGTTATTAATGATAATATAACTCAAATCAAAGAAACGTTAGAAGCAGAAATAGCAAGTGCTCCTAAGGCTACAGAAGAACAAGCAGATGAACTAAAACTTCCTGCAGGTGCTAATATGGATGAGTATAAGAAGTACGGTTTTGTCACTGTAGGTAACTGTTATCACTTCCAAGGAAAAGGAGGCTTCTTTAAAGGAACTAACTTCCGTATAGAACCCCTTTATCACTTATATGGCAAGATGAATAATAAGCGATTATGTGCCTTACATCTAGAAGATGGGGGACAGAAGATCATAGAGTTTGAGTCTGAGGACTTCATTCAGCGTACAAGATTTCAAAAGAAGCTCATCGATGAAGGAAATAATACGTTCAAAGAACATGTAGGTATGAATCACTTCACACTACTTGCGAATCAGATATTATCTGACTTCTCAGTGTCTTATGAGATTACTACTCTTGGATGGCAAAAGAATAAGAAGTTCTTTGCTTATGCGAACTGTATCTACTTAAATGGAAACTTAAAGAGTATTAGTCCTTATGGTACCATAGAACTAGAAGAAGAGGAGATAAAAGAACAGAATGAAGACATTCATTCCACTAATAAATACTCTAGCTATTATCTACCTGCTTTTGCTATGCAGAATAAAGATGTAGATAGCGACTTCGATGAATACGAAAATGATAGATGCCTGGTGTATAAGCAAAGTCCGATAAGCATACAGACATGGGTAACACAGATGTTAGAAGTATATGGTAAAGACAAAGGTTCTCTCGCTGTAGCATTCAATTTCGCCTCAGTATTTAGAGATATATACTTAGATATGTATGGTTTTTTCCCTCTAATGTTCTTGGCTGGAGAAAAAGACTCAGGTAAATCAAAGTTCGCCGATAGTTGCGCTAACTTCTTTACGTATAAAGAAGGTTCATTCGATTTGCATAATGGTTCTCCAGTTGGTTTTTACAGAAGGCTAGCTCGTATTTATAACGTACCTACTGTATTAGAAGAGTTTAATGATGGATTAGATGAGAAGATATTTCAGTCTATTAAAGGAGCTTTCGATGGCCGTGGCCGAGAGATAGGTAAACCTTCAGGAGATAACAGAACTGTAGTCACTAAGGTTAACCGATCACTGATCATTACTTCACAGTACTTGAGTAGCCGAGATGATAACTCGATTACTTCACGTAGTATCGTGATGAACTTCTTAAAACAAACATTCACTCCAGAGCGAATAAATAGTTATAACCAACTAAAGGCATGGGAACTAAAAGGATTAACCTCTCTCATCGTAGAGTTAATAGAGCATAGAGACTATATAGAAGAAAATCTAATCAGTAGGTTTAAAGCATACCAGGATAAGTTCAAAAAAGATTTAGCAGCAACAGAATATCAAGAACGTGTTTTTAATAACTATGTAGCCCTTATCGCTCCATTGTCTCTATTACAGGAGAAAATGTACATCCCTATTAATCTAAATGAACTCTATGAACAGTTTAAAGAGAACATCATAGAGACATCGGATCTGATAGTAGAGTCTGAAGGATTAGCAGATTTCTGGAAGGTATTAGAGTACTTACAAGAAAACAATAGAATGTCAGATAAGGTACACTATAACATAAAATCAGAACATACTATAGAACTCGCTAAACGCAAAGATACCCAAAGTACATGGGAAAGTAAAGTGCCTGTTAAGGTACTCTATCTAAATCTAAAGGCTGTACATCAGCTATACGATAAAGAGGTAAGTAGTCGATCAAGTCCCGACGTAATTAGTGAAGCGACTATACGCAACTATATCAAATCTAAGAAATATTTCATCGGTGTTAAGGACTCTTATCGATATGGAAATAAGTCCACTAATGCTTTTGTATTTAATTATGATATGATGAAGCGCGCCTGTCTATTAAACCTAGACAAAGAAGATAACAATAGTAATGATGATTTCTTTGATATTAATGATAATGGAAGTGAAACAGGTATCATCTAGAAGTATAGAACTAGAGTTAAGATTAGTGACTAAAGAGGATCTACATCTATTTAGAAAATCAGGCTTCTTATACTTTGTGTATGATCATACTGAAGAAGCATTTAAACCGTATCCATACTATACACATAAAGGAATGGATATACAGGTATTCTATGACCTGTTTAACCTAGAAAGAATATTTATACCGAAAACAATAAATGACTATTTATGAAACGATTTACAATTAAGGCGAATGGCCAAGAGACAAAAGAAGAGTTAACAGGTAATATGACAGAAGCTGTTAATGCTCTACAAAAACAAAATATCACTCCTATAGAAGTTATAGACAATGAAAAACAGACTCTCACCCTATATCGCAAAGGAACTCAAGACAAAAACTACTTTGTCAGAACAAGGGATTTGCCAACACCAGGAGAAGGAGATAGTAGTACTCCAGCAATTAGCGACACTGGAGATAACGAAGGTAAGATGCCTGAAGTGCCTAAAGTGGCTAAGCAAGGAAAAAGCAGAAGTGTAAAAAAACAATAACCGTTTAATTATCAAGACTTATGAAAAATCATTATGTCATAGTACAAACTAAAAGAAAAGAGGATAGTATGTTTAAACATACTGTCGCTCAAATAAGAGTAGAGGGTTATAATAAACTAATGATAGGTTATGAATGGGGTAAAGTAACTAATAAATACCCTGAAGAGTTCTTTGATAGTCACCTTACAGAAACTAAAGATGAGATGAGAGAATATCAAGAAGATCCAACTCCTTATGAGCTTCATATACAAATTAATAAACAGAATAATGAGAAATAGAAAGATATTCTACGGTAATATGGCTTCAGGTAAATCAGTTCTAGCAAAACAGTTAGAAGATATCTATCCTGGTGACACCTATTATTTAACAGGAGATTTTGGCCTTCAGAGTCTAATAAAAGAATATGAAGAGAAACTATACGATGACTTAATAGATAATAGTGCTTATGCATTTTATATTAATCGTATTACTAATATGCTAGTGATAGAAGATTATCAGGGTACGCATATTACTGAAATACTAAAGTTTTTTTCTATCAAAAATCATCCTATCATCATCCTTACAGAGAAATAACCTGATATACCAGCTGACTTAGCTGCTAAAGTAGATATCGTGAAATGTACTTATGATATAGATAAACCTTTAAACAGTGAAGTATGCCACAACCAACACATTATTATTTAGAAGTAGAGAATATATATTCCCTAAAGAATAAGCTACAAAAGGAAATAGTAGCTTATTTACAGACACTACATCAGCGATTAGTAGTTGCTAAAGGCCTCGAAAATATAAAAGATGTCATCATCCGGGTAGCTGCTAAAAAAAGTGAAGAGAACAAGAGGTGTAAGCCTATTGTACTACGATTTTGGGAGCCTGAACCGAGTACTTATAAGTTAGAGGGACTAGAACAGGTGAGCTTCTCTATAAAACCAGCTTATTATGAAACTAAACAATAATCTAACGAAGCATAGTATTAAGACAATACTAAAGGCTATCAAGACCTCTAACGATCTAAGAATAGATTGTTATGAGAATAAGATGCCTTACTGTTTTGAGGTTTATGTAGCGCGGAACCTTGAACCTCTAAGTATGCTACTGAATACAGAAGCATTTGAAGAGATTGCTTCCTGGACAAAGTTCGATTTGACCTTCACGTTATGGGATATCATGGAAAGGTTTAATGTAGATCTCACATTTGATAAAGATTATAGAGTATGGACAATTAAAGATAGATAAAGATGACAACAGAAGAAATTAAAGAGTTATGGGGTGAAGAGTTATACAATGTATTTGAACAACATATTGATGATGAAGGATTCCTAACTGAAAAATGGGCTAATATAATTGAGGATAATTTATCAGATTGGGATGAAGATTTCAATGATACAAATGAAAAAAAAGAGGTTTATGGTCTAATGTATAACATAGACTTTGAATACAATGAAGATAAAACTAAGATTAGAAAAATAAATTAAAACTTCCCACTTGGATTAGAAGTGGTTTATAAAAATGAAAAGAATAACATTAATTATCGGATTAATTCTATTATCAATTTCAATGACATCATGTTATGAGTTCAGTAGAGAACAACACATGAAGGATGCTGAAGCGAATGGTAAAGCAACGTTATTAGAAGCAGAACATTCTAAAAAAGCAATGATAGAAACTGCTAAGGCAGAAAATGAGTCCGCTACACTACAGGCTGAGGCTAAAGTAAAAATAGCTAAAGCTGAAGCACAGGCAGAAATAGAACGTGCTAAAGGAATAGCTGAAGCTAATAGAATTATTGGAGAATCAATGAAAGGAAATAACGAGTATCTGGAGTATCTTAAAATAGATGCTATAAAAAATAGTCAAGGTTCTAAAGTATATATTCCTACAGAGGCAAATCTTCCTATCCTAGAAGCTAAAAGGTAATGAAAGCAACTATTCTATTAATACTATTTCTAGTGGTTGTAGTGCCACTAGGAATAGTGATTTACAGAGAACTTATTAAATATCTAAGAAATAAATAATATGTGTACATGTATAACAGAAGTAGAACAAAAGATACTAAGACATCTACAAGAAAAGAACCCTAATAAAACATATACTGAAATATCTTCATTTAACGGATTAGGATTTCAAAATAAGACATGGGCATATGAGAAGAATCAGATTCTATTAGTATTTGATATGAAATTTGAATCTACTTTCCCAAAGGTTAATGGAGAAACGAGCAAGCCAAAAAAAGAAACTATTCAGATATCACAGACCTATTGTTCATTCTGTGGTGAGAAATTAACGCAGGATTAGATATGCCAAAATTTGCAAGAATAATCGATATAGATGAAGACAACCAGGTATTACTAATGCACTCTTACAATGCGGAAGAAGATGAAGATGAAGTGATCTTAACTACCTGTACTGAAAGTATACAATGTAAGATGATACTATCCTTTAAATCCAAAGAAATAGCATTAGAAATATTATCCACATTTAGCACTGAACGTGCAGCAGAGTTCTATAGAAGTGCTATAGCACTCACAGAGCAAACTCCTTAAACAATTAAACAATGGACGACACATTTATATACTTCGTAGCCTTAGTAGCTATTATGAGCTGCTTATTTCTAGTAGTAAAGCTTACCAATGTTATGAAAGCACATCTAGAGATATTAAATAAGTACAGAGATCTTCTAAAAGAACACCTAGAACTACTAAAGAGGATAAATAAAGAAGAGTAACCAAAGGCCAGGACATAGATCCCGGCTTTTTTTATATCCATATACCAGGTACCTCCATCCTTCTCTCTCTATATGTTTAATAATACAGCTCAGTCCTCTTCTTCCTGTTTAGCTCCCCCCACACCCCCCTAATAAAAGAATTTCGTTCCGAAATTCGATTCTAATAAAAGGTATAGGAAAAAATCCCTACATCCCTACATTCTATTAATTATATACTATATTAATATATAATAAATTAAAAATAAAGAAGTTACGAAAGCTTTGAACTTGTGGGGATTTTGTGGGGAATGTAGGGAGTAAAAAAAAATCCCCACAAAAAAACGGCAATCCCCACAATCCCTACACCTATTCCCTACACTTAATAGGTTATAAATCAACATTGTAGGGATGTAGGGATTTTTATCACAAAAAATGACCTATATTTTATACTATTTCTGTTTTTTTATGTTCTTTCATTATTCACATACCACCAAGTAGTTGTTAATAACTTCTATTCGGAGTATATTTGTATAAACAAGTCCCCTTACTATGCAAATCACTATTCCTGTAAAAAGCTACTTAAAAAAGTACTTGACTAAAAAGTACGGTAACGAGTTAATATTATCACGCAAATCTTCACTAGGTATTCACCTACTAGAACTACTAGAAGGTACGTTTGATCCTAAAGACCTAGTTCCTGCTACTGGAGACGATGTCTATCTCCTAAATATTGGTGAATTTTACGCGAATACTAAGGGTGTGATTATACACACCTCTAGGATCAACAATATTTCTATGTATTTGGATAAGGTTTTTCTAGAAAGTCTCTTTGAACACGTCAAAATTTACAAGGCTAACTATAACCAGGAGCTTCCAGCGATCAGACAATTCTTAGAGTTCTATGGGATAACTGACAACGATCTACGATATGACTCAGTTTATAGAACTTATAAACGCTACAAACAAAAGGGACAAATATCTATAAACTAGGTAAATCATTGATTTTAAACAGTTCCGCATAGGGACACTTTAATAAAAATAAATATGAGATTTTATTGCGAGGAACAATTATCAGGAATAGAGACTATCGACTTCTATCTTCTAACCGAAACAAGTAACTGGCCAATACATCTAAGTGATCGTAGTTCTGCACAGATACTATTTAATCCTGAAGAGCATAACATACATGCTACGATTAAAGAAAATAGCTTTAAAAATAACACCAAAAAGAAAGGTGATATCTATGAAGTAGAGTTAACATACAGTATGTTAACTCGCTCAGAGGCTTTAGAGCAACTCCTAGACCAGTATGCTAATAAAGCAGGCATCGCTGTAGTGAAGTACTATAATAACTTCACTAAAATATTCGGTACTGATGTCGAACCTCTTTTATTGTCATTTGAATTAAATGATGGAACAAGTCCAGAATCTGAATCAGGAATCAATATCGCTATCACAGGGTTACAGCGTAACCGCCCTGTATATTTGACAAAATAGCTGTCCTTTTTTGCTGAATGCTATGATACGAACTTTGTATTCGTAAAATTATAGCATTCAGCATGATAAATAATTTATTCTCTTTATTAAGTACTAATTGGTTCATAGATCCATCTATGAAGAATACCTTATTACCACAATTACGCAATGTACTTGATGGTAAATTAATAGAAGGTACTTCCTTATATCCATCTGCATATACTTCATCTTCAATTATTGCAGGTACTAAAGAATCTCCCAACCCTAACTCTGAGGATAACTATGTAGCTGTTATTCCTATTAAAGGTGGTATCTATAAATACAGTCAATTTTGTGGACCTACTGGAACCCAAGCTATCGGAAGACAAATACAAGCTTATGACAGAGATACTAACTGTATAGGAATAGTTCTAGATATAGACTCTGGAGGGGGACAAGTGTCAGGAACGGCAGAACTGTACGATATCATAAAAGCTAGCTCTACTCCTATCGAAACTTATACGGATGGTAATTTATGTAGTGCAGCATACTACATCGCTTCGGGTACTAAGAAAATCACAGCTAACAAACGAGCTGATAAGATTGGTTCTATAGGTGTAATGACTTATTTCATAGACTTAGAAGGTTACTACAAATCGATAGGGGCTAATGTTATAGAAGAATATGCTACAAAATCTACAAACAAAAACAAAGCTATTAGAGAACTTCAAAACGGAAATCCTGAACTATGGATTAAAGAAGAGCTGGATCCGATAGCTGAAGAATTTATCACTGATGTGAAAGCACAGAGAAAAGAGATCAAAGAAGAAGTATTCACTGGATCTACTTATAGTCCATCAAACGCACAGTCTATGGGATTAATCGATAACCTCGGAACACTTAAAGAAGTAGTAAACTCATTTTTTAGTAATAATAAAAACACAGACAAACAATCTGAATCTATGTCAAAGAAAATCGCCCTTACAGCTTTAACAGGAGTATTAGCCGTTGAAGCACTAGAAGGTACTGATAAAGGTACCTATCTGAATCAAGAACAACTAGAGACTATCAATACCTCTTTAGAAGATTTGAACACAAAATTAACTGAAGCAAACCAAAAGCTATCAAATTTTGGAACTTCTATGTCTGACTTTAGTACTAAACACAAAGCTATTGCTGAAGCTTTGGGAGTTGATACTACAGAAGATACAGAAGCAAATCAAACTGCAGTATTAGATAAAATTGCAGACTTAAATAAAAAGCCTGGCAATGCTCATACTACTGTTATGGGTAATCCAACCCCTCCAGCTGAAGGAAAAGATAGTATCGTAGATATGGAGGCTGGTCACAACAAGTTGTTTAATCAAATGAAAAAATAGAATGGAAATTAACATTGATCAAATTAAAGACGAGTTAGGTGCATACATTAAAGAGAATCCTAACGTATTATCACCTGCTATCTACTCGAAAGAAGTTACAATAGACAAACATTGTGAAACAATTACAAAGGTTAATGGAGAATTTCCTTCATTTGCTTCAATTATGTCACATGTTGTACAAGGCTTCTCTAGTGAATGGACTGAAATGGGAGAAATCCAATTTAATGCTAAAAAACTATCTGCTTACAAACAAAAAGTAAACTTTGCCTTTGTACCAGCCGATATGGTGGGATCATGGTTAGCTAGAATGTATGAAGAAGGCAAGTCTTTAGAAGAAATGCCAATATCTAAACACATCTTTGAAAAAATACACGAAAAGATTGTATCAGATGTAGAGATTTTATCTCTAAGAGGAAAGAGAGACGACAATGATAATGTCAAGACATTTGGTAAATCACTTAATGGTTGGGCTACTATTATCACAGCTATCAAAGCTGATAAGAAATTCCCTGGATTCTCAATTCCATTACAAGCTTTCTCTAAGATTAATATTCTTGATCAATTCAAAGCTTTTGAAGAGGGATTACCAGCTAATACAGAGATTAAAAAAGTATTCTGTTCTAAAAAAATTGGAATGTGGTATAAGGATGCTTATAAGTCTGAGTATGGAAGCAACCCTACATACAAGGAAGGTGATTCAATGAGAACACCATTATTAGATATTGAGATAGTTCCTTTAAATATGCCTGATGATATCTTTTTTGCTACACCTGATTGGAATATGAAAAAACTAGTTGATATCATCAATGGAGCTAAAATCACAGATATTCAAAAACTTGATTATAAGTTAAAAGTATTCTTTGAATTTACTCTTAACTATGATACAGCTATTAACCAAGTATGTTTCATTGGTAACTTTGATGCTGAAGCTGTAAGAGGTCTAAACAACAAAGAGCAAAACGAATTATTCTTCCCTGAAGAAGATGGCTTAATCGTGAAATAGAATGGCAAAAAAAACAGAACAAGATACTTCTCCAGCTCCGACTGGAGAAGTTAATAAAGAGGGTGTTACTACTCCACAGGATACAGTAGATACCAATAAGCAAGCTGAAGAGAGTGCTAAGAAGGAACAAGAAGCAGCTAAACAAGCAGAACTTGAAGCTAAGAGATTAGCTGAAGAAAATGCTAAGAAAGAACAAGAAGCTCTTAAGCAGGCAGAACTTGAGGTTAAGAGATTAGCTGAGGAATACGCTAAGAAAGAACTTGAGGTAAATGCTCGTTTAATAAACGGTTATGAGTATAGAGGTCGTAAATATAACTTTACGGCTAATATGCCTCTCAAAGTTAACCTTGATGGACAGATTATGTCTCAAGTAGAAATTATGTCTAACACAGATGTCTTAGAGTCTATGATCGACTCTAAAAACATTTTTATCAAAGAAATCTAATGGCAGATATTAAATTAGAAGATATCGGTTTTGCTTCATGTGAACCTACTGGAGCTTTAGTCAATAAAGTGTATTACGCACCATTGGACTACTTCGAGGAGATACCGACTCCTAAAGACTTATGTGGAGATAGTGCTAATGCCGCTAAAACATTAGACGAATTAGCGACTATCGCTACACCATTTAAGTTTAAGACTGGTAAAGGCTTCCATCCGATTACTACAGTGACAGAGACTGGAGAAGTTACGAGTGCACAAATCGGAGAAAGAAATAGAAGACTATTCGAAAATACGCTACCTTGTACTGTAGGTGGTTCTAGCGCTAAAATCTTAGGATTTGCACGTTATATAAAGAATCAGAACTTGATTGTATTGTTTCAAGAGTTTGACTCAGGTAACATGAGAGTCATCGGTTCACAGCGTATGCCTGCGTGGGCAGAAACACAAGAACATAAGATCGAAGCTACAGCTGAAGGTAATAACTCTCTTGTTACTACTTTTAAGGATAAACAGAAATACCCTGCACCTATATACACAGGGGATATCGTGATGTTTCCCGATGCTCCATAGTTGATTAATAGTGGTTTTTAATAAGTTGTGTTGTTAATGAAGCTCCCGTGATTGGGAGCTTTTTTTAAATAGAATAGTATGTATGATTATCAAGAAAAAGTAATGGAGTATCTCGAGCTGAACTTTGTTCCTGGAGACACTAAGAATCATAATCTAAAAGTCAGTACACAGGAGCTGTTAGGTTTTCTATTTAGGGTATTCCCTAGAGATTGTATCTCAGATTATGAATTAGTAGATATCCTTCAGAACTTAGGATATCGACCATTTAACCTAATGGAACGTATCAATAAGGAGGATAAAAAAGAAGCACTTCACGTGTATTGGCTTCTCCAGGGAATGCCTTCCCTATAAAAAAAGTAAGATTCACTAAATTGTACTTATACTCTTAGAAGGTTATTTATATCTTTGAGAGATAACGACTAAAACTATTTATATGAATTTAAAATACACTGCAATTATTGTTCTTATAATAGGATTGATACTTATAATATTTCCTGATACTCAATTTTTAGGGTTTATTGCTATTGCTTCTTCTGGATTACTTTTAACATTAAATGGTATTAAAGGTAAAGACTCAACTGATGAACCAAGACATCCAATACCTCACATCACTGAGCGAGAAATATTAATCAATGAGTTTTTAGAGGAGTACGCACTAGATAAGAAGTACAAGTTCGAACTAAAAGGTATTACGTTTACGAATGCCTATCAGATGATCAAGTATCATGAGTTAATCGAGTTCGATCAGCTTACTATGGAGATAGAACCTAACAATGCTTATGACCCTAATGCTGTAGCTCTTTTCTTTAAAAAAGAGAAAGTAGGCTATGTAGATCAAGATAAAGCCAAAGGAGCAAAAGCATTAGTAGAACAAGGATTTAATATTTGTTATATCAGTAATATCAAGGAGGTCTATAATGAACAAACTCAGAAAAAAATGTACTTTGTTGATATCACGTTACCTTATAAAATGAAATCTTAATATAAATAATCATGGATAGTAAAAAAGGAGTAGATTTTATTAGAGAACATATCGTTTATGGAGGGTTGTATAACCCAATAGACACAAAAGATTTTGATTTATTTAATTACTTTTCATTTTTTTTTGATATTGATATAATTAATAGAATAAAACCACATTTACTTGACTCTCGTAATGATAGTTTTGGAACTATTGACTCTGTACAGACATTAAATATATATTGTCCAAAATGTAATGAAACAACTACTTTTGAATCACTTGCCTTAGATGAATTAGACTCTAAAACATGGAACTTTATAGGTATCTGTCAAAGTAGTCAATTGGGTAACATAATAGAAGGAGGAGATCAATATGCGATTAGATTAAGTTTTGAAAAAATATTTAAAGCTTTAAATAATCTTTCTACTATTACAAGAAATTTCGTTTGTGTACATTCTAAGTCTGAATCAGTGAAACATTTCTTCTCTGTCTCGTATTTAATCAATGATAATAAAATAATTAAAGTTGGACAATTCCCTTCTATTAATGACATTACTGGATTAAATTTAAAAAAATACAAAAAGATTAACAACGATATTTTTTTAGAATTAAATAAAGCTAATGGGCTATTCAGTCATGGTGTAGGAGTCGGCTCTTATGCTTATTTAAGACGTATTATTGAAAAACATATAGTAAACAAAAAGTATGAAACTAAACTTCTCAGTGAAGGTAAAAATGAGCAAGAAGTAGAAGTTTGTCTTAAAAACACTTATTTCAAAGATAAAGTATCTTTACTAAGAGAGGAACTATCTGACCTATTACATGGGAATGATAAAATATACGGGTTCTTGAGCAAAGGAATACATGGATTATCTGAAGACGAATGTCTAGAAGTATTTCCTATTTTATTTGACTCTATATGTATCATCCTTGATGAAGAAATAGAACGAATAGAAAAAGAAGTTAAGAAGAAAGAACTAGCCTCTAAATTAAATAAACTTAAATAAAATAATTATGGCAAATTTTAAAGAATTGACTTTATGTAACACAGAAGGTAAAAAAACATTTATAAATTTAGATAAGGTTATACGTATGGATCCTTTAGTAAATTCAGGTACTAGATTATTTTTTACAAAAGAACATCTTATTGATGTAAATGAAAAAGCTCAAGACATTGTAAAATAGCAATAAACATTCAAACCTCTCCCTTGAGAGGTTTTTTTTGTGTCCTTTTTCCTTAGAGTCCTGTAATCTAATTTTGTGGTAAATAAGTTACTAATGAATTGGTTCACATATATACTACAAGGTTTTGGGTATGCAAACAAAACTGACTTTGGTCAGACACTAGAGAAGAGCTCTAGTGATAATTTAATCCGTACAGCTCTATTCTTAGGTACACTAAGAGAGTGTACAGAAAGTCTATTTAACCTAGATGTATTCGTAATTCTCGCCTTTGTCTTTCTGATCATTGCTGAGTGGCATACAGGAATTAAAGTAGATATGAAAAAGAGAGGTGAGAAGTTCCAATCTCGCAAACTAGGCCGTATGATTCTCAAGATAGGTACTTACATCTTTATCCTATACCTCCTATCGACTTTCGCTAATAAGACAGCCTCTATCGATTTTTACTTTATAGACGTTAATCCTATGCAATGGTTGTACTATGTCGTATTCACCTGGATCATACTCCAGTTATTAGTTAGTTACTTTGAGAACCTAGCCGCACTCGGTTATAAGGAAATGAAAGGTATTGTAGGTATTATCCTTCGAAAAGGTAATCAATGGTTTGATTTCGATGGTAATAAGAATGGTGATGATTTATTTAAAACAGATATAGATGAAAGAAATTAACTTCGAGGTATTTGAAACTATCTCCCTAGACAATGCTAAAGTATTCGTAGATACTTATCTACCTTCAGCATTAGCCATTGAAAAGAAAACAGGACTTAACCATATCGTTATTCTAGCACAGGCAGTCTTAGAAAGTGCATGGGGATTAAAAGCTGTAGGCTTTAACTTCTTTGGGATTAAATGGACTGGTAAAGGTGAGAAACAACTAATTACTACTACTGAGATATTATTTAGTGCGAATGCTAAGTTCCCTGAGATTATCTCTAAGACAAAACGTCCTGATGGTAAATATACTTACAAGGTAAAAGACTACTTCAGAAAGTATAATTCAGCTGAAGAGAGCTTCGCTGATCACGCTTTATTCTTCCAAGAGAACAAACGATATACAGAGGCATGGAAGGTTAGAGCTGATATCAACTTATTTATAGATGCTATCGCTAAAGCAGGTTATGCTACAGCTCCTGACTATGCGACACAATTAAAAGCAGTAGTTAGATCCGTTACTAAACGACTATGAAAACACTAAGCCTACTTTTACTTATTCTTTTATTTACAGCTAGTTGTGGTTCACGTAAAGTGAACCTACATACTAGCGATACTAAAACATCTATAAGAGCAAATGAAATTGAAACTATCAAGGTTAAAGAACTTGAGTTAAGTAAAGAACAATATTCAAATCTGATTCAGAATATTCTAATTCGTGCAGACTCTATTACTACAGATAAACAAGGAAATACAAAACTTTATAACCCTGTAATTAAAAGTGAGAAGGAAGAGAACAATCAAGAAATTGACAAATCAAAAGCTTCAGATACAAAGATTGATAAAAGAAATTCTGAAGATATAGATATAGAAGAAGGTATAAAAGATAAGGGAGTTGATAGAAAACAGTATAACTGGTGGTATGGATTGCCTTTACTTGTTGTGCTAGGGCTTATCATTTATGTAATAATAATCGTCTTAAAGAAATACTATGCAAATAGACTTAAGAATACCTGAAAAGTGGGATGAGCTTACAGATTGGCAGTTAAAGAAGATAGCTGCTATGATCGGAAAGAATGGCCCTGCATTCAACTTTATGACCTGGTTATATCTTAACCAGGTAAAGTGGTGGCAATTTAAAAAAGCATACCAACTCAAGATAGTTATGAATCAGGTGCCCATGTCAGAACTGCGTAATCATTTCAACTGGGTATATACTAATGTAGATAGAACTATATTTCCTAAGCATAAGCAGTATGTAGCTCCTATGGATAGGTTAGTCAATCTAACGATAGAGGAGTTCGCGGTGGCTGATGATCTAAACAATGTGTACCTTATTAAGAAGGATATATCTTATTTAAGATTATTAGTAGCTGTACTCTATAAGCAAAAAGGAGAAGTGTATGATCACCTCCAGCTAGAAAATAATGTCAAGCGATTTAAGAAGGAGGATAAAGAGTTTCTACTAGCTGTACATATCGCATTCAATGGATGTAAAAAGGGGATAGTAGAAAAGTATAAACATATCTATCCTAAGATTAAAGTTCAGCAACGCAGCAATAAAAAAGCTGGCTTATTAGATGTGGTTCTTAAGATGTCAGGGCAAAAGTTCGGTACATACCAGGAGACTAAATCAACTCTCCTTCACACCTTCTTAAATGAACTAGAAGAAAACATCATCCAACAAAAAGAGTTAAAGGATAAACATGGCAAATAAGACGAAGATTAGTCATAAGACTATCGTGACCTTTCATAAGGAGATAGCTGAAAAGCACGTTGACATTAACGGATTCTATCGCTTTAACTGGAATGAAATAGAAGGAAGCTTCAGATCAGGTGTCGCTACTCCTACTCTATTATTAGAGAGTACTTCTTCAGACTTTAGCGAGAACCCTAACAAGACAACCTCTTTTAATAATCGTCGTGTATCATTCTTAATATTGAATTATGCAGGCAGAGCCAATGACTTCGATAAACAAGAAGATGTACTCGACGAGACAGAAGCTATCGCTCTGGAGATATCAGCATATCTAAAGACCATGAGTAATGACTCTAGTTCATGGCTGTATGGATTGTACGATGTGGACTCTCTCAAAATAGAGAAAGTAGGTCCGATATTCGATAATATGTTCGGATGGAATGTGATCTACACGATTAAAAATAAGCAGACCATGGTGATGGATCCGAGTAAATGGCGAGACTAATATGTCTCGCTTTTTTTGTTAATACTCGTATCCAAAATAGATAAAAACATATTTAATCAAGGTAATTGTTGTGTTATTTCTGCTTATTATAGATGTTTTAAAGTACATTTGATTTATAATTATAAACAATAACACAATGAAAGAACTAGACGATAATAGTCGACTTGCTATTAATTTTCATACTATTGAATTTGATGCTCAATTTCAAAAACAAGATTATTCTATATCTGATGTTGAAAACATAATAGAAAATATTAAGGTAAACGCTATGTCTATAGACCATAATGTACGTTTTCAAACTATTGCTAAGCATAAGGTAATCATGCAATCACCAATTTTTGGAGAATATGAGGAAACTGGGAAGGTAGATACGTTTACTAACTTCCTAAAATCAAGAGGATACAAATAAACAATGTTTACAACAAAAACAGATAAAGCTGTATTATATACGGCTTTATCTTTAATAATACTTCTAATAATTAATGGTAATCTAACTTATAATATAAAAAAAATGGAATTAAGTGACTTAAAATATATTTTAGGAGCTATCGTCACATTAATTGGAGTAGTAGCAACATACTATGCTAATATCATTTACAAAGAAAGAGAAAAAAACAAGAGACTTAATAGTTTACGTTTATCCTTAATTGATATTCTAAATAATACATTACTTCCTTGTTTGAATGGGTTAGATAATCAATACGAACATTTAAAAATAATAAATGAAAGTAATGTTTTTACATATAACAATCTTATTTTTGGAGATTCAGCTATTATAAAATATAATATAACTGATTTCTATAAGATAGATGATTTAATCCAAATTTATGAACTAAAAAAGAAAAGCTTTAATCATTTATATCAGCTAATTCATTTCTTAAATGAAATAAGAACTAATAGTCCACAAGATATTTATGAGTCGTATAAAAAAGAGCTTATATTAAATAAAGATAAAGCCTTCGAAACTTTTAGTAAGGCAAAACAATCTGAGTTATCATCTTTAGTTCCCTCTAATCATATTAATAAAGACCTCATAACAGATACGATGATTAGACGAAAAAATGATCTATCTTTCTCATTAAATGAAACAAGAGTACTTATTAATAAGGTTGTCTCTGAACTCAAATAACCTGTCCTTTTTTACCCTATCAATCCTTTCCATTTTTGCATTATGGAAAGGATTATTTTTTGGTTAGAATCCAAGGATTCAGACTACTTCGAAGGACTCCGACTATACGAGTCACTACCTACACATAATAAGAACTTAGTACGCAATCTTAAGCGTACAGAATCCCCGTTCAATAGACAGAAACTCATATACGAGTTAAAGAAAGTAGTGAATGTTCCTATTCAACAAAAAGAGTTACCTATCACTATTACTTCTCCAGTAGTAGAAATAACGATATCACCTTCTCCAGTTCTTACTTCAGTGCAGAACCAGGAGAAGAAAACATCTCCACTATTCCATCAGTTACCTGCACAGGTACGTCCAATACTCCTAGAGGCAAATAATCTATTCCGAGAGAACTGCTTACTCAAGACAGAACTAAACGAACTACAAGCAGATCAAGAAGCTGAAGCTCTCGCTATACAGATACTAATAGATCGCAATGAGAAGGCAAATACTCTATCATGGAGTAAAATAGATTATTACTTAGAGCATAAGTGCTTACCTCCTACTTCTAGAGTTAATCTATCTAAGTTGAGTGTAGATAATCTTATGTATCAGCGTAATCTACTAGAAGCTTCTCTAAGTAAACAACGCAAGCGACTTACTGCGAATAAAGAGAAACTATCTATCCTAGAGGGTACAGAACTACATAAGCTACAGCGTACAGTAGCTAGACAGGAAAAGGCTGTACTGGAGAAGGAAGAACAATTATTTAAGATAAAAGAAGAATTAAATGGCAAAAAGTAAAGCACTTATTCAAAGAGGAGATTCTACTATGGATAAGATAAGGGCTTACTATACTAGCCCTTCTGAGTATGAACTATCAGAACATCTAGAAGATGTACGCAAACGATTAGTACATGCGTATAATCTAAAGATGAGTTACTTCAGTAATCAGCAGATCGTAAGTGTATGGGAGAAAGACTATGGACTATCACAGGCACAGGCATACTTAGATATCCGTAACGCTCAAACATTGTTTGGTCAGGTCAATAAGCTTGATCGTGAGGCAAAGAAGAATCTACTATTTGAATATTCTCTATCATTATTGCGTAGAGCTAGAGAACGTGGTGATCTGAAAGCTGAAGCTAAAGCTCTAGATCTATTAGGAAAATACGCTGGACTATCTGAAGAAGATATCGCACAGTTTAACCCTGAGAAATTTGAGAACAAAGAGATTGCTGTATCTATTCCTAAAGAGTTACAGGCTGCTTTAATCGAAATGATGAAAGGCGGTACACTTGATATGAATGCCTTTGATGCGACAACAATAGAGTATGAAGAAGTAGAAGATAAAGAAGAGGATGGTAGTACAGAATAATTGTTTTAAGAGACAGAAGGTAGTACAGCAAACTTTGCCACAGCTGATGATATCTATCGCACCACAGCGTGATATCTATGCTGAGATGGCAAGGGGTGCAGGTAAGACTACTGTGTTCGGTAAGCGTATGAGGGATCTTGTTATGGAGATGCCTCGTGCCTCGTTTGCTATGGTTGGTCAGACCTATATGCAGATGCTCGCTCGTACACTTCCTTCTGCCATCGAAGGATTGGAGATGTTCGGACTGTACAAAGATGTCGATTATGTGATCGGTAGATGTGGACAGAAGAATGGATTCGCGATGCCCTTCCAGCCTCCATCACAATGGAACAATATTATCCACTTTGCTAATGGAGCTATCTTTCAATTGGTATCGCTGGACAATCCTAACTCTGGGCGTGGACTAAACTCTTATGCTGAGTTAGGAGATGAAGCCGCTCTGTTAGATCCTGAGAAGTTATACAATAATGTCAAGACTACTAACCGTGCACAGAAGGCTGAGTTCAAAAAGTGTAAACTGTTAGGTTCTCAGATGTATGTTAGTTCTACTCCAGTAAGCAGACGTGGTCAGTGGTTCGTGGATATGGAGAAGAAGGCAAAGCAGAACCCACACGAGATACTCTTTATCAAAGCTTCAGCTTTATCAAACCCTTATCTACGTCCTGATTGGTTTAAGAAGATGAAGGACGAGGCTGTATCTCAGACCATGTACGAGGCTGAGATACTAAATATTAGACCTAAGAAGATAGAGAATGGTTTCTATGCTAACCTAAATGCTAGAAGACATTACTACTCTGACTATAACAATAGTTATTTAGAAGGAGTTGATCATAACAAGTCTTATAATGTTAGCTGCTTACAGGATAGTGATGTGGACTTTAAGTCACCACTTATCATGAGTCTAGACTTTGGGGTATTCAATGGTATTGTGATATCTCAAGAACAAGACTATGAATATAGGGTATTAAAGTCTATGCATGTCAAGTCACCTAAACTATTAGATGACTTGATACTAGAACAATTCATTCCATATTATAGAGCACATCAGTGCAAAGAAGTTTATCTGTATGGTGGACACGATGGACATCATCGATTGCCTAATAGTTCTAAGACTTTGTTTGAACAGGTAGAAGATATCCTATATAAGAATGGGTGGACAGTTCACCTATTAGCTAAGAACGTAGCACCTACTCATGCAGATAAATATCTATTAATTAATGCCATGTTAAAAGAGACAGAGAGTAACCTTCCTGTAATCCGTATAAATGAGCATAACAATACTGATTTGATTATTGCTCTAGAGAGAGCTGAAGCTAAAGAAGGTAGCCTCGGTGTAGAGAAAAATAAATCAAGCGAGCGTAACAAGTCTTTACCTCAAGAACATGCAACTCACTTGACTGATGCATTCGACTATCCTATCTATGCCCTGTATAATGATCGCTTTACGAGTAAAAACTCTAGCTATTCTACGTTAGGAGGCATTATTATCAAGTAAACTGATGATTATTTGTTTTTTTATAGTTTTTCTCAATTTGTTAAAATTTTAACCTTTTTTCATATATCGCATTTTCGAAAATGGAAAGTGTAGAAATTTTAAGGCAGCGTCGGGGTTGCTAATTACATTTTAGAAAAAGGAATCTGTTTTTTAGCCTTTACTAATTGCAAATCAAACAACTAACTAAAAATATATTAGAAAAGTGTTTTTAAGGTCAAATAACTGTCCTTTTTAATCTTTTAGAGGAGTCAGAACTTTGTATCTATGAAAAATGATGAAGACTTTATTTTCTTAAATGATGCTTTAAAGCTAATGAATGAGCGATTAGTAAATGGACAGTTCAGGCCGTTTAATATCTCTTTCCGAACCTTTAACGGGCAAAATAGTACAGGTGGCAAACTCAGAATTATTGAGGGAGCTAGGTTACTTCCTAACAAGAACACAGATAAGAAGGAAAAGATAACTATAGAGAATGTCTTGAAGGAAGAAACTACTAAGCGACCTCCGAACCACTGGACTAACCGAACCAGAAATATAGAACTACCTGATGGCAATGTCAGAAAAATAAGAATAGACTTTATCATAAGTATCAATAACAAAAAAGTAATCTATTAGTATGTCATTCAATACAATTAAGATAATTGAGATACCGCAAGCTTCAGGATCTTCTGTAGGTGCAGTAGTGAAGGTAAAAGGAAGTCAAAATTCCACTACTGTAAAGACAGATAATAAAGGGAATACTACTGGATATCTAAAGTGGGGAGCTAATGACAACTATCCACAAGATGTCATTAATAAGGTTAAAAAGAATGGGGCTGCAGGAAGTGGTTTAAGATTACTTCAACGTGCACATTATGGTAATGGTTTAGCTATATATAAGACTTCGAGAGATAAAGATACTAATAAACGCAAAGTCGACTATTATGACTTTGATGAGTTTCCTGCGATAGACTCTTTCATGAGGCAAAATAGAATACCAATCTTTACTCAAGGCATTATAAAAGATTTGGAATGGTTTGGTATTGCTTTTCCTGAATTTGTACTATCTAATGACTTTACAGAGATTGTGGCTGTTAAACGTCAACAAGCTTCATGGTGTCGTTATGCAATGCCTAAAAGTAGTGGTGTTGTGGATAAATTATATATCTCATCTCTATTTGGTACTAAATCAAGTGTTGATGTAGATAAGAATGAATATGTATCATCTACTACTCTACTAAGTCCTTACATGACTTCTGAAGAGGTATTTCAATACTGTAAGGAAAATAAGATTCATAAGTTTGTAATACCTATTTTCTTTCCATTCCTAGATGAAAGCTACTATCCTATTCCTGAATGGCATGCAATTATCACTAGTGGATGGTTAGAAGTGGCTAACTCAGTACCTAAGTTTAAGTTGGGGATATTCAATAACCAGGTATCGATTAAATATCAGATTGAAATAGATGAGGAATATTTCAAAAAGATTTATGAAAAAGATTGGCAGACATATACCATAGAAAAGAAGCTTGAGATAAGAGATGCCCTTATTAGCTCAATATCAGATAATCTATCAGGTACTTCTAATGGAGGAAAATCTATATCATCTATCATGTACTCAGATAGCAGAGGTCAGCAGGTATCTGCTATACGTATCACGGCCATAGATGATAAATTAAAGGATGGAAGTTACCTTCCTGAAGCTGAAGCGGCAAACTCTGAAGTACTTTTTGCACTAGGTACTGATCCTTCTCTAATCGGTGCAGGAATACCTGGGGGAAAGATGGGAAGTGGTAGCGGTTCTGACAAACGTATTGCGTTTAATTTATTGCAATCATTCATGAAGTCTAACCGTGATGTAACAATAGAAATATTCAACTTCACTTCCCAATATAATAAGTGGGAAGCAGGTTTAAAATTTGGATTTGAAAACGTGGTCCTGGAGACCTTGGATAAGAATCCTACAGGTGTAACAAAAGCAATATAATATGATACTAGACAATGATGATTTAGAGAAGTATATCTCTATTAGTCCGAATTTCGATTTTAAGTCTTTTGTGATTTATATACCTAAGGCAATTAGAAGCTTTGTGCATAGATACGTAGGTAATTTGTATCAAGAACTTGATAAAGCAGAGTCTGAAATAGAATATAGTGATATTAAAATAAAAGCAAAAGAGTTGATTGATACTGCTGTGGCAAACTTTGCATTCTACCTGTACACTCCTTATATATCAGTAAGTATGGATAGTTCAGGAATGTATGTAGTGAAGACTGATCAACGTGCTCCTATATCAACTACTCAATTAAATGATATCAGAAGGGAGCTTCTTAGAAGTGGCCATGAGGCTATGGATGAGTTGCTGGAAGTGCTAGAGGTTAATGCAGATGTATTCCCATATTGGCATAACCACTACTCTACTATATACAGAGATTCATTAGTATATAGTACTTCAGAGTTCAACAAGTATTTCAATATTATGAACTCAAGACAGACGTTCTTAAGCTTAAAACCTTCTATTATTAATATAGAAGACAAAGTTATTAAGACATCGTTTACTGCTAACTATATTGAGAGTCTAAAAGGTACTGCTACTGGAGATAATAAACTTATTAAAGAATTTCTACAGAAAGCTATTGTACACGGTACCATTGCTAAAGTATATAGTGAAGGAATCTACGAGATTACACCTTCTTCTATAGTATTGAAATTTGATTTACTAGACTACGAACGCAAGCAAGTAGCCATGCTCACAGAGCAAATGAAGAATGCGATAGCCTCTCACACGGATGATATGAATAACTATCTCAAGCTAGCTTATGAACTAGCTGAAGGAGTTGATAATGCTCTAGTCCAAAAAGACACAAACAAAGGCTATAAGCCAATAATCACAAAATCAATAATCGGAATTTGATATGCCAATATATGCTACATATAATCCATTAGCCTGCGAACCGTATGTTCCGGACTTTAATATTTCAGATATGGACTTTCCTAAGTACATATTAGATAAAATCGATCAAGACATTCTTTAACCTTATTAATAAGATATGAGTAATCCTAAATTAGCCACAGAGGCACAGGTACAGGGAGTATCTGATACTTTTATAGAAATTATAAACCATCAAGGCAAACAAATAAAAGCTCTAGAATCAGGAGTCATCGATGCAATAGAACCAAGCTCTCCAGCACCTACTAAACGTGGAGAATATAAGGTCACTAAACCAGGAGTATTTTTAAATTTTAAAGATGCTAATGGTCAACCTATATCTGTTACTCAAGAAGATTATTCTAAAGGGAATGTCTCTATTATATTTAATGGTGTTGATTGTAGAGTATTGATTGTTCCTATCACTTTTGAAGGTGAGGTAAAGGAAGGTGATACGAGGGGGGTGAGTGGAGGTGAAGTGTTTAATAATTTAAAAAACAATATTATAAATGTTGAGAATTTCTCTAAAATAGGTACTATTGACTTTAAAACAGGCAATATAAATTCAGATAACTCAAACTTTAAACATAATCCTCCATTACTTTTAAAAAAAGGAGAAAAAGCATTCTTTGGAGTTAATGTTGTAAGAAATATAAATAGTAGCTCTGCATTATTAGCTATTTATGATACACATGGTAATTTTATTAAAACTGAGATATACATAAAAAATATAACTAATAATATGTTTTATGAAGGAGAATATATTAACTCTATAGAAGATTGTCTTATTGTTGTTGTTAATAACACTACTCTTTCTATTTCTAAGCCATATTTATCTAAGAAAATTTTTTTAACACCAGAAGAAATTTCTACTTCATTTGATACTAAAGGAAATAAAATAGTTAGTGAAACTTTATTAACTGAGGTTATTACTGAAGAATATGATACAGATATAAATGTAAATTCAACTATTGTAGGATATGCCTATTTAGATGATAGGTTTAATAATACAACGAATACATTTAAAAGAACTGATTATATTTTACTACCTGCTGGTGGAAAAGTTTCTTTTGGCATAAATACTGGTACAAATTTAAAATCTGAAGCAGCTATATTGAATATATATGATTTAGAAAAAAAATATATAAGAACAGAATATAGAATGCTAGATTATTTTTCACAATTTACCGAACTCGAGTTTTCGGCTAAAGAAATATGTTATGTTGTGATATCAGAAAATGTGAAAGATAAGTTTTCTGAAAAAGAACCTTATATAACAGTAAAATATAGAGATGAATTAATCAAAAAATCAAATTTTCAATTATTTACAAAATCAAACAGTGAGGATAAACCTATAGTTGCTCATCAAGTAACTCCTGTTAAGTCTGGTAATAAGATAATAATTAGTGGAACATCTTTTTCATATTCTTCAAATGGTTGGTTTGAATTAGCATGTGACAAATTAGGAATTGAGGGAATAAATAAGTCTTACAGCGGGGAGAGGATTAATAACTTTATGAATCGTATCAATAATGAAACTTTTTTTTCACAAGAAATATTAAATACATGTGATGCATTAATCATAATGCATACACATAATAAAGATGTTACACTACAAGATACAGTAATAAATGGCGTTAAATACACTAGTAGTCAACTTGAAGAATTCACATCAAACGACTATGATTCATTGAATTGGGATAAAGTAAACTCAACTACTGGTTGGGACGGCACAGATTCTGAATTCGCAGCAATGTGGGATTATTGTCTTAAAAAAATACAAACTATATACTACAACGAAAAAGATAATCCTTCTAGCGTATATTATAATACAAAATCTGGAAAACCGTTTAATGTGGTTATTACAACTAACTGGCATGATGGAAGAGTTGTATTTAATAATTCAGTCAGAAAGTTATGTCTTAAATGGGGAATCCCCCTGATACAATTTGATGAAAGTATTGGGTTCACAAGAAAAACAAAACATTCAGTAACTAGAGAACAACATTCTCTTTTGTACGCGCTAGATACCGAAGTAATTGATGGCGAAAAATTCGCATGGCATTATGTACGAGGTCAGGAAGAACATATACCTAAAAGACTATCATCGATAGCGATATCTTCATTTAAAGTAATATGACAGAACGTGACATAGCCAACAACGCAAAGACTAAACTTAAAGGTTCTCTTATCTCTAAGATAGGATCTCAATTAAAAGAACGTACTGGAGACTCCAAAAGAGATACTGATGTACGAGCTAGATTCTCAGGTGAGGAACTATCAAAGTTGGTCATTAGAGCACCTCGATACATATTCATTCAAAACTATGGCTTCGAAGGTGTTAAGAAAAATGGAATCAATATGCGTTTACAAGCTAAACGTACCATTGATCAAGCAATAGAGGAATCTAATATTATGGATTATCTCGCTGATAATATTAGTGAGATACGTGCTGATAAAGTTGTAGCTGAATTTACTAGTAGATAAAAAAACAAGCCAGGATATACTCCTGGCTTGTTTACTTATTATATATCACATTTCCTGTCCTTTTTTACCACTTTTAACGCTCGGAAATTTGCATAAAACCTATGTAAATGAGTACGGTAACAAGGAATATACATATTAGCATTAATGGTCAAGAAGTAGTTAATTCTCTTACAGGAATTAGAGGTGCTATCCGTAATACGGAGCGCGATATCCGTAATCTTAATCGAAATGATAAAGATTATCAGGAAACACTAAGACAGCACGAACAACGACTAGCAGTATTACGTGAAGAGTATGCTAGAGCTAGAGGTGAATTAAGTCAAACACCTGGTGTACTACAAAGAATAAAAGCTGAACTAGGAGATGTTGCAACTGGTATGCTTAAGGCATTTACTATTACAGCTTTAATAGGTACATTCATAACAGGTGTTAAAGCAGCATTCCAAACTATTATAGATTTTGATCAGGCACAAGCTGATCTTGCAGCTATTCTAGAAACGAATAGAATTTCTATTAGAGGATTGACTTTTGATGCTATGAAGTTAGGAGCTACTACTTCATACACAGCTACTCAAGTATCTCAAGCACAATTAGAATTAGCTAAACTAGGTAAGTCAATTGATGAGATACGTAATATGACTCCTGGAGTACTTAATGCAGCTGTAGCAATGGATAGTGAACTAGCTCCAGCTGCAGAACTTGTAGCAGGACAATTAAATTCATTTGGCGCTGCATCTTCTGCAGCTAAAAAATATGCGGATGTACTATCTAATAGCACTAACGTATCAGCTACTTCTTTCGAATATTTATCTACTGCATTACCTAAAACTTCTAAAGTAGCAGCTGTAGCAAATGTATCTTTTGAACAATTAAATGCTACAATGGGAGTTTTAGCTGATGAGACTATTGCTGCAGAAACTGCAGGTACAGGATTTAGAAATATTCTACTAACTGCCTCTAAAGAGGGGGTTCCATACGAACAACTTCTTCAAAAGGTTAAAAATTCTCAAAATCAATTAAATGAAGCTACTAATCTATTTGGTAAAGAAAATGCTACTGTAGCTGTAATTCTTGCTAACTCTACTGAAAAGATAGCGCAACAAACATTAGCACTTGAAAATAGTGCTGGAAGTGCTGAACGACTAGCTAAAGAAAAACTTAACTCTCTACAAGGAGATATGAAGTTGTATGATTCTGCTATGGAAGGTTTTGTACTAGGGATGGAGAATGGAGATGGAGCTTTAGTTAAGTTCTCAAGAAGTCTAGTACAATTTGGTACCAACTTACTATCTGTGTTGACTCCAATGCGAAAAGTATCTGACGAGTTATTCGATCAGCAAATGGAAGTGAACGAACTAGTATCGAGAGTGACTTCTTCTAATATTGCAGATGCAGAAAGATTAAAACTACTAAAAGATCTTGCAACTAATTATCCTGATTTAATTTCTCAAATAGATATTGAAACCATTTCTAATGACGAGTTAATTAAACGTCTTAGAGAAGTTAATAAGAATTATAGAGAACGTATTGCTTTACAGTTAGAGGTTGAAAAAGCTGATAAACTAAGAGAGGTTAGAGATAGTGTTACAAAAGATAGTGCTGAATGGGAATCTAGATTAAGAACTAGATTACAAAAGGTTATTAATGAGAATAATTACGATATACAAGTTGATTTTGGAAATGTAGAAAAGTCTGCAAAAGAAGTACTGGATCGTCTTAAAAAAGATGGTAAACGTACTGGATGGTTCTCTGATTACTCTAAGATTGAAAATTCACTAGAATCAATTAAGTCATTAAGTAAATATGAAGAAATCCATACTAAAAATCTTAATGAGCAATTAGATACAGTTGATAAAATATCTAAAGCAAAAAATATACAAACTGAAGCTGATAGATCCGCTTCAGCTCAAGCGAAAAAGGATTTAGATGAACTAACAGCTAAGGCTACTAAAATGGGTGGTACAGCAGGTAAAGACTTTAAAGCTGATGAGATAGAATCTATACAGAAGTATATTGTTACTAGGCAAGCCGAGATAGACAAGGATATGTATGCCTCTACAAAAAAGAAAGAAGCATCAGACAAAGATCAAAAAAGGCTTCAGCGTGATGCTGATAATAAAACAAAAATATTTGAAGCTGGAGAGAAAGCTATTGATGAGTTATTAATTCAATCTATTAACAATAGAGAGGTTGCTCTTTTAAAAGGAATAGATCGAGATATAAAATCTATCGAGCTAAAGTATGCTAAAGAAATTGAGAAGTTCAAAGATCATACCTCAAGAATCAAAGAACTAGAGATAGCTAGAGATGAAGAAATAACTCAAATAAAACTACTTAAATCTCAAGAGTATCAAGAGCAAATAAAGTCTTTAGAAGATGAAGCTGTAATTCGAAAAAGAGAAAATGAATTACAACGTTATGCAGATGGTCTAGTAGATGAAGAAGAAAGATCTTTAGCTTTATTAGAAAAGACTAGAGAAATAAGCGATATGGAGCTAGAGCTCCAAATGGATAAAGAGATTGCTAAAGTAGAAAACGTAGAGAATTCTGAATCTTTAATAGCTGCTATTAAAAGAAAATATGCTAATCAAAGAGAAGGAATAGAAATAGGACTAGCTGATAAGGAAAGACAAATATCAGAAGCAAAAGTAAAGAAGGAGAAAGAATTACAAGATCAGAAGTTAGGTGTTATTAAAGGGGCTTTTAATACTGCATCTGAAATGTTCAATCAGGGTTCTGGTGCATGGAAAGCTACTAAAATTGCTGAAACAACCATTGATACCTATCAAGCTGCTTCAAAAGCTTTAGCAGCATATCCTCCACCATTCTCTTATATTGCTATGGGGGTTTCTATTGCTGCAGGTCTTAAAAATGTTCAGAAAATAGTTAGTACAAAGGTTCCTGAAATGCCTACATACTTCTATGGAGGTTATACTAGTGGTACCCCGCAGAATTTAGGAGGAGATAAATACGGTGAGTTCACAGGCATGACTCATGCTAACGAGTGGGTCATGCCTGCTATCATGACTCAATCACCACGTTATGCAGATACGCTAACCTGGTTAGAAAATGAACGTAAATATGGACCTACATCTAATCCTCCTGGAGGAGATAACAGAGCATTGATAGAAGCTTCTATTTTACTAGCATCTACTACTAATAAGTTAAATGAAACTTTAGCTAATGGGTTAAGTGCTAATGTCAGTATCGGATATAAAGAGACGATGAAGATAGATGCTTTAAATAAGGAAATTACTCAATCACAACATAACTCTAATGTATAATGAATATAATATCACAACCAACTGAATTAGTTTTAGATTCAGAAAATAGTATTATAGAGCTGTATTCGGATAAGAAGGATAAGATAGATATCAAAACAAATAATAGTCTCTTAAATCAAATCACAGTAGCTAAATACAATGCTACTAATGCTATTATTAATCTTAAGAGTTTACATCGAAATACAGATGTCACAACTACTGAGTTATCTAGAGAAGCCAAAAAGATAAATAACATATTAAATATTACGGGAAATATTACTCAAGGAGAAAATGAAGTAATGCTCAAACCGATTCAGATTCTGTATTCTACTAAGACTATTGAGCGATTACCTACAAATAATAGTACAATACACTTCTTAGGGATATCAGAGTCACTGTTATGTTCTAGCAATTGTAGAATTACGGTACCCTTTCTCGTAACTAAAAGTCAAGCAATAACTATAAAAGTATATGATCAGAAAAACAATCTGATAAGGCTCAATTTACTAGGTGAACTATCAACAGGCTACTATACTTATGACATTAATCAATCATTAGAATATCCAGTAGAGGCAATAACAGTAGAGATAATAGGAGAAGAAATTATTCATAAAGTTATTCGTGTACTGAAGAATAAAGTAAATCAGTTGCTTAATATTCGTTTTAAAAATCAATTTGGAGCATATATCTATGCTCAGTTATTTTCTAATCTAGATATAGAAGAGGAGCTAAAGCCTAAGACTTATAGAGATCAAGATGGCCGACAGTTTACTTCTGAAGTAGAGAGTAATTCTATACTTACTATAGATACAGGATATCTACTCCAGTCAGAACTATTTTTAATCAGTCAACTAGTGAACTCCATGCTAGTAGAGCTTGAGATAAATGGTGAATATATCTCTGTAGTCTCTAGTACGAAGAAAACAAAAGTATATCAAGATAGAGAGTTTATACTCTCTAATAAACTAACATTCACATACACTAACTATGAAGCTAATTAGTATTTACCGTGATGGTGTAGAGTTAGCCTATATCCGAGAAACATTATCTCTTAAGATAGATATGTCGTTATTCCCAGACACACTGAAGTTTGAGAGTAATGAATTCCCTTTTCTGATCATTAATAATGCTCAGACAGATAAGCTGTTTGGACTAAATGACATTAGTGTCGACACTTCACCTTACTACGATATTACTATTGTGACATCTGAAGGAAGCATACCAGGAGAACTACAAGTTTTAGAATGTTTTAGTGGATATCGCAAATGCAATGTGAGATTTGCCTCTAAGCTATTTGCTGAATCTAAAAAGAAAATTAGAGATTTAATGCCTATTATATCTGTCATTAATGCTAATCCTCCACTACCTTATTCTGATAAATATGAAGGAGTTCCTCCTGCACCTAGTTACTATAGTTCGTATGTAGATAGTAAGCGACGAGGAGTATTTCCTAATCAGTTATGGACAGCTGCACAGATTAGCTATCCTACTAAGAATGGAGATTATTTGAAACAGGATGATAAGTGGTATAAGTACTGCAGATATTTGAACGGCCGTAATGGAGAAGGTAATTATTATCTGAATACACTAGAAGATACAGTTGAAGGTGGTGAGGTACACAATATCAATGTGCCTACCTGGAATATATTTCTATTAACACCTCTAAAAATAATCTGTGATAATATAGGATTAAAATTTCCTGATAAATTATTAAACAACCCTTTTGCTACTAGTTTAGCATTTTATAGTAGTGAAACTAATCTAACAGAAGTTACTGCAGGTAGTAATTTAATGCATATAGATTTTGGTTTTATGAATTGGGCTTTTATAGTAAATAATACAGATCCTAATAAACCATCTTGGGTCAAGAGATGGAATTTAAATATAACTAAACCAGGAAGACATGTTATCACCTATAAGTTTAAGGCTTATGATAACAGTTATAGAATAGGTTTAGATGTTTTTAATAAAACAGAGCCTACTAACCCTTATACAATTGATATCGAACAAAAAGAGTTCTATGGTCGTGAAGAGATATTTGACAATGCTTTTGACTTCGAAGTAACTCAAGATGATATTGATAAACAAAAGCAATTTCAGTTTGAAGTATATGCTTTTAAGGACGTAGACCCCTTTGAGATCGATCACATTTATAGTAATAGTATTTTAGATAAGTCAGGCTATATGTTTCACCCTACAATAGAACTAGCAAGATATCTCCCTGATTGGACAGTAGGTGATTATCTTGATCAACTTAGGCTATTGTTTAACATACAGTTCAGAGAGCTAGAGAATAACACTTTAGATGTAGAGTATAACGATATGGAGATATCCCATATAGACTATGTAGATTTAGGTAGTCTGTTTATTGAATCATTTCCAAAAAATGAGATAACGGATCTCGTTTTGAAGTTCGGTAATGAAGTAGATACTAAAGTGTATGTAAATAAAGAATCCATAGCAGAAACTAGAATTACTATTGAAGACAAAACTAAGATATTAGAGAATAAATTCAAGTATTTACCATCCATGATTACAGAGGCTTCAGATAAGAAGGATGGTATAGGATTAATTTTACTAAGTAATAATACTGATATGCCTATCGGTTCTATAGGCACTGAGAGCTTTACGATGTCATCTATCTACACACATTACTACAAGAATAGTGCTGAAGCATTCTTACATACTAACAGACTGGAGATAGAATGCAGTGTAACTATTTTTGTATTGAATGAAATACAGATAAAGAGAAAAGTTCTAATCAATAAAAGACCTTATCTAGTACTCCAATTAACTAAAGAGTCGACTGGAGACCTAGTAGATATCAAGCTTTCTCTACTCCCTTTAAAATAATAAAGCCTGCTATTCTGCAGGCTTCTCTTTATCTCCTTTTTTGATGATATTATCTAAATACATTATCTGACCATTTAAGACATCTTCTACTACATGTACATATATCATTGTCATAGTGATACTAGAATGCCCTAGTAGCTTCTGTAATACCTCTACACGTCCACCTTGAATGAGAAAGTTAGTCGCAAAACTATGACGGCTCATGTGATAATTAACATGTTTAGTGATATTAGCTACACGACATACTTCTTTTACATATTCACGAAGCTTATCGATAGCCATCTCTTTAAATATGAATCCTTCTAATGCTAAGTCTTTCGCTGTCTGATTTAGACGTATCGTTTGGTTCTTGCTTCCCTTCACAGATTTAAAGCGAAGGATATTATCCTCTACCTTAGCTGTATCAAGCTTCATAACATCACTAATACGTATTCCGGTGAAGCAACTAAATAAAAACTTACTCGCTGCTATCTTATGCAGCTCACTAATGAATGGAGAACAATAATACTGATGTATCCTTAGTATTTCATCTTGAGATAAGAAGTTAATAGTACCTCTCATCTGCCTGTGCTGTACATCTGTATAGTGTACTGGAGAAGGAATGCCCTTCTTATTAGCCCTTCCTAGATACTTCTTAAAGTTCTTCGTAAGTGTAGATATCGTATTGTGGTTATTCTTCTCTACAGTCTTAAAGTAAATGATCATATCTTCTATAAGTTCCTCCGTGATATCGTGAAAGTAGATAACAGGTTTCCATCTCTTTAGTTTTCGATATACAGCACGTTGCTGCACATAAGAAGCTGGAGCTAACTTAAGCTTCTCCTTCTCTAGTTCTAACTCATAGAACTTGATAAAGTCTAATACCATTGATGGGCTACTGTATTCTACTATAAGCGCATCCATGGTAAGATGTTTATTACCTAATCGATAAGTAACTTCTATTCTATTAATATCAGCGATAGCCTTTTCTATAAGAAGATTGAGATCAGTCGCATTAGGATGTTTTTTCTTTACCCTTTGTTTCTTTTCATCGAAGTCTTTTAACTCCACATAAATATCAAGAGGAAACCTCTTTCTGATCTTATCAATAAAGATTTGTAGATATAGCGCACTAGTACCGTCAGCACGCTTGTAGTCGCTTTTTATGACCACTTTTAGTGTCATTTTACTACCCAACTTCCCACTCATTTTTTGTGGGACGTTTTTGGGAAAACAATATGACTTTTTTGGAGAATTTGTTTGCATGTTTTTTTTAAAAAAGGAGATGCTAACTCCTTGACAATAAACAAACTCACAAGAACATTGAAAAAATGTTTTGTGAGTGTATTTATGTACCTGCGTCCGCGGGAGGGTTCGAACCCCCAACCCTCAGAGCCGAAATCTGATATTCTATCCAGTTGAACTACACGGACATTAAATCTACTATTTAGACAATAGAGATTTTACTGCAGATGAGATGGTCTTACCATCAGCTTTACCAGCTAATTCTTTAGTAGCGATTCCCATTACTTGTCCCATTGAAGACATACCACTGAAACCACCATTCGTAATTATCTCACCTATTATTTTTTGAACTTCTTCTTCTGATAATTGCTCTGGCAAGAATTGTTCTATGATTGCAGCTTGTGCTATTTCTGGCTCAGCTAAATCATTTCTCCCTTGCTCTGAAAAAATATTAGCACTGTCTTTTCTTTGTTTTACTAACTTCTGAAGAATCTTAATCTCCTCTTCTTCTGTTAAATCAGCTTGTGCTCCTGATTGAGTTTGAGCTAATAATAACTCTGACTTTACTGCTCTTAATGCTTCTAAAGCTACTGTGTCTTTCGCTTTCATTGCACTTTTTATAGCGTCCATGATCTTTGATTGTAAACTCATATCAATTATTTTTATTTTTTGCAAATATATAAAAAAGCCCATGTAACTAACAAAATCATATAGTTATAAGTTCACTAAATTCTTTATATTATACAATAATCAACTTATTTATCCGAATAATGTAACTCTTTTCTATTGGGAATCAGAATTAAAAGTTTTAAAAATTAACTTTTAAAAATATTCATAATCATAATAAAATTTGATATTTGTCAAAACTCGTCTGAACTCAATATAGAGACGGTCTACTAAAGCATCAAACCAAAACTAACAAACATAAGAAGCGATATAACGTAAACAAGCAATAAAACATTATAAACACCTATTACTACCTTACAAAATATGCTAACTTCTATCGAACTAAAATCTACCTATGGTATAGAGGTAGGTAGAGCTACTTACCTTACAGAAGACACTGTGCCGTTCGAACAACACAAAGATGTCTACCAACTACTTTGGTTACAAAAAGGAAAAGTAACTGTCACCCTAACTACGAACAAAAAAGAAATTAAAGAAGGAGACTGTCTATTCTTAGGAAAGAATGAGCTATTTCGCCTAACTGCTTCTGAGAGTTACACCTTATACTATGTGCAGTTTACAGATAATTTTTACTGTAGAACAGAACTTGACAGTCACTTTCTAAGCAAGTGCTTCTTCTTTGATAATACGAATGCTATTAATTCGATTACGCTTAAGCCGGAGCACGAAGTTTTTGTACAATGTTATTTTACCACTTTATTAAAACTGAAGTCAAAAGAATATAGTGATGTACATTATATGTTAGCTCATAATATTATAGAGAGAGTTCTTCTGTATATTATGGCAGGCCATATAGAGAAGTTTGTCAGCTTTAATAAAGAGAAACTTACTCCACTACAAATACAACATACTGTAAAATTTAATGAGTTGATCAAAAATAACATTAGAAAAGAAAGAAACGTTCATTTCTATGCAGAACAGATGAATATCTCTATCGCTAAGTTAACTGAAGTGTGCAAAGAAGTATTTGGGACTACGCCTAAAAAAATAATAGCGAGTGCAGTGGTCAACGAAATAAAGCTATTATTAAAGCATACTCCGATGACCATTAAGGAAGTTGCTTTTGAGCTAAACTTTGAAGACGTGAGTAACTTCATCCGTTTCTTTATAAAAGCAACAGGACTGAGCCCTAAAGAATATAGAGAACTATTATAATATCGTTTATCCCTTCTCCCCTTGTAATGACTATTTACAAGGGGATTTTTTACATCCTTCACAGTCAATTCTCTCTCCGACTAAATAATCCTAACAAAAAGAGGTTTTAATACCGTTTAAACTTAAAAACCTAAATAACAACAATCTACTACTATTTAAAGTGTCAATAACATATAAAAACACATCTTAGACTACATAAAACAAATTCACAAATCTTTAAAATCAAGGCTTTTATTAAGAATATTTTATCACATTATGTGATAAATGACAATTCTTTGAAGATAAATGACACTATTTGAGAATCAAAGCTGCTATACTTTTGCCAAACAAAATAACAAATCAAGTATTCCCACAATTAAAAAGAAATAAGCAAATGAAAACAACATTTAAATTAGTATTAGTAGCAGTTTTAGCTTTCGCAAGTACTTCAACTTTCGCACAAGACAAAAAAAGTACAGGAAGCACAAACTTAAACGTTAACTTATCAGACGTTTATGAATTGACTGTTAAGAATCCTAATGTAAATATCCAAATGAACACTGTAGAACAGTTTCAAAAAGGTAGTACTTCAGGTGAATTACAAAACCACTTAGAAGTAACAGCTACTCAAAAATATGAAGTAAAAGTTATCGCTAGCAGTGATTTAACGAATGATGGAGTTAGCATCCCTGTAAACACAGTAGAAGTAAGAGTAAAAGGTAACAATAACTTAGCAGAAGGTGCTGCACCAGCTAACTTTAATGCTACTCATAACATCACTCCATTAGCTACTACAGAGAGCAGCTCTTTAATCACTACATCTGCAGGAAGTGCTAAGATGGGATATGCTATCGAATACGCTATACCAGCAAGCCAAACTTCTGCATATACAGACAAAAAAGCAGGTACATACAGCACTACAGTTACTTATAACTTATATGCTCTATAATAAGATATAGCCTTATACAATATAAATCTACTGTAGTGATATCATTCACTTCAGTAGATTTTTTTTTGGACTAAAAAGCGAATTAATACCCTCTGCTTCTATTCCATTTATTTGTTACCCAAAACAGCTAAAAACATTGACGATTATTGACTTTGTATGCTTTTTTTACTAAATTTAGAATATCTAAAACAGATGATATGAGACAATTATTCTTTACCTTCTTTTTGATCTTAGTCAATGTGGTAATACATGCTCAGAATACTGCGCAAACTAACCTTATCGTGACTCTAAAACCAATACAGTCTATAAAGATTAATGATCAACAATCTAATATCAATCTGTCTTTCGAAACAGTAGAAGATTATACTAAAGGAAAGATCAGCGACCAAGCAGATCATATAGAAGTAATGAGCAGTGGTACTTATGAAGTAAGGGTGGCTGCTAGCTCTCCGCTGACTAGTAATAATGAACAAATAAGTTTAGAAAACATTAGTCTAAACCCTACATTAGGGACTATCGGTGACTTTAGAGAAAATATAACCATGATACCTGTATCACTATCTATGAAAGAACACAATATGATTAGTTCTAATCTAGGTGATGTGAAAAGAACTTTCAATGTGTCTTATAAAATGGATGCATCCGAAGAATTATTAAATAAACCAGTAGGTACTTATAGTACTGTAATTACTTACACTATCTTATCATTGTAATAGTACACGTGTTTAAAAAATCATTATTCATCACACTCCTCTTCTGTGTTACCAGCATCGCTATAGCTCAGATAGGATCTACAAGGGCTAGGATTGTACTAAACTTTAAGGAACAACAATCCTTGGTTATCTCTCATTCTACTGTAGATTTAAACTTAAATAGAGGAGAAGTATATACTCAAGGGGCAGAAACAGGTATTCTGAAAAATCATGTGATCATAAAGTGTTCTACTCCATACGAATTGTCAGTACGCACCATAAATCCATATTTTCAATATGAGTCAACATTGTCATCACTGCCTGTGTCTATCATTCATATCAAGCCAAGTGTAGCAACATCTACCCTATTAAGCTTCCCGTTGAGATTAAGTACAATCAACTTATCTGATAAGCCTCAGATAATCTTACAATCTGAGAACAGAAGTAACAGCCAACAAATAGATGTCAATTACGCGATTCCGAAACAAAACATTGTAAGTATATTAAATAAAAAAGCAGGAACATATAAAACAGAGATTATATACACGCTACTGCCTCACTAAAATTAAAGCACCACATTATAATGAAAAAACTAATACTACTATTCCTTTTACTAAGCGCTCTTCCAATATTCGCACAAGCAGGACTATCTATCTCTCCTGGTAAGATGTACTTTAGAAATGCTGCTGGAACTATAGCTACTCAAAAAGTTCGTATTGCCAATCCAAATGACAAAGCTGTCGAAGTAGGAGTCTCTATCGGAGATTGGAATTATGACGAGAAAGGTAGTAATAACGTAGTAGAAGCAAATACATTAGAAACTTCGGCTTCTCAATGGATTCAAGTATTGCCGAATTCTTATTTTGTAATTGAACCAAATGAAGTCAAAGAAGTAGAGATTATACTTAATGTTCCTCAAAACCTGCCTGCTAATATACCTGTACATACAGCGATGGTGTTCTTCACTCAGTTAAACCCAGGGAATGCAGTGGATGAAAATGGTGCTGCTATCAAAGTGACAGTGCGTATGGGACTAAAAGTATATCATGCAAATCAAAATAATACAGAGTCTGTAGAAATAGTAGATATCAAACCTGCCAAGACTGCTGAGGGAGAAAAAGCGATAGAAGTTAACTTTCAGAACGATGGAAAACTATGGAGTGACGGAAAGATGACAGCGAGTATCTTCAATCAACAAACAGGAGAGAAAACAACATTAAATACACTAGATTTTTACAGTCTACCTACTGACGTAAGAAAGCATATTATACCACTACCGAATCAACTAAAAACAGGCACTTATACCTTTATTATCCAACTAACTTATGGCAAGGATAATATCGTAAAAGTGGCAGAACTAGACTTCACGCTATGAACCTAAAGTTAAATATATACATCAGCCTATTTTTATTACTACTGAGCAATACGGTATTAGCACAGTATGACTTAAATATTTATGGAGGCGGACAGTCTGTATTAAATTCATATAATGATCTAAAAGTGGGAAAAACAGAAGATAAACAGATCTCTGTACAGTTTCGCAGATTCTACGGAACACCTTCTCCTACCAAATGGAAGTTAACGGTAAGACTACTCGATGATTACTATGCAGGCAACTATATGGTACCTGCTGAGATGTCAACATTAAGTACGAATAAACAAGGGGGTAATTTTAATCAACTTGCCTTCAGTGTCGTAGGAAGAGATTTACCTCTAAGCAAATATCAAGAAAATACGATCATAGAGAGTACAACACCTCTACCAGAAGGTAACTACTATACCTTAAACTTTGACATGACTATTCGAGGAGGTGTACATTTACTGACTATCCCTAACAATACTTATATGAGTACATACGAGTTCTCCTTATATGATACTTCATCAGGTAGAGATCAATTACTTCTGCGTAAAACATCTGGTACTGGTAATGCAAGATTCCAAATTAACTATGTAGGAAATCACGGAGATCAAATAGCGGAGTTGCGAAATGGTGCTAGTGAATTTGTCTTTAACTTTGATTCACCAGATGATATTGTAAAAGGGAAAACGATCACGATAAGCAATGCTCTTTACATCAAGAGTTATCAAGGTCATCAAGTACTCGTAAAGACAGCAGATAATATGATGTATAATAACACGATGTCGAATAGCTTACCTGTTTCTATACTAAAACTAAAGGCGACTTTAAATAACCTTGAAGGAGGTAGTCCTTCAGATGCTAGAGATGTAAAGATATTCGGTCCATTATCACTGTCTGCTAATGAACAGCCTCTTGCCTCCTTCTCTAGATGGAGTCAATCGATGTCTTATAACCTTGAACTGAGCATTCCTCCTAATCAGAAGGAATTACAACAAGCTAGTGGTAGATACGAAACTTATTTATACTTTGTAATTGTCCCTAATTAATGCTTAAACAGCTTTATACATTACTGTTTATCTGTTTGTTTTTTCTTTCTAACGCACAACAAACACCTATACACTTAAAGTTTACGGATATAGAAACTCCTGCGGATGAATATGGTAATATCTCATCAGCCATAGAAGTATCTAATGTCAGTAATACACAATGGTCTGGGAATATAAAGATAGAAGGTAATTCTACTAACTTACGTATATCTAGTAACGCTAATAAAATCATTCAGATACATCCTGGACAGAGAGTCTATGTCCCTATCATAGCGAATATAGACCAGTCTGCTAGTAGTGAGATAGATTTGTTCATAAGAGCTAGTCTAAGCAACAATTTAAATCAAATCATACAAGTAGCTGAACAAAAGATTTTAATACAAAGAAACAGACGTATCTTACTTCAAAATCAGAACAATCATTTACAGTTCCAAAAAATAGGAGATACGATACATTTAAAAGCTTTAATTCAAAATAGAGGTAATACATCAGAAAAGCTTCATTATATTATAACCTTTCCGAATCAGGTCAATAAACAACGTACTCATACTTCTCATATCACATTAGCTCCACAGCGAGATACTCTTATTAGTATCAATCAAATTATCTCGAAAGAAGCTGTTAAGCTAGAGGATTTTGATATCACTGCTACGCTACTATATGAAAATGGAGATTTCATATCACGTACTAACTATAGTGTCAGCTCTTTAAAATCTAAACGACGATATAAAATAGATAATTCGAATACAGATCCTTATTACCAGAGAAACACAATAGAACTTAACCGTGTTAGTGGTAATAATGTAATGAACTCATTTCAGTTGATAGGTTCTACAGAAGTTCACTTAAGCGAAAAGACTAAAGTAGGATTAACTGGAGATCTAATCTATTGGGACAAGGAGAACAAATATAATCTACGTCACTTCCTAGCAGATATCAAGACCGAAAAAGTACAAGTACTAGCTGGTAATATTTACCAAACAGGGGAATTCTCATTACAAGGACGAGGGATACAAACTAATATTAATATAAAAGACTCCATTTCTATACAAGGTGGATACTTAGATAAAACCTATTTAATCACAGATGCAAGTGATCGCTCTATTGGCTACAATACATGGATTGGGTTTACTTCACTTAAACATAAATGGAGACAATCACAACTGTACTATGACCTAAACCATCGTTATGATGAGAAAAAGACACTGTGGTATAATACATTTAGCCTATGGAATACGCCTACATTTAATTTAGAAGTGATGGAAGGTGTGTCTAATATAGATAGCAAGGAGAATAATCAATTAGGAGCCTTTATAGGGATAAATGCATATGCCCGATGGGACAAGTATCAATTCCAAACAAATAGCTTCTACAGTAGCCCTTATTATGCAGGTATTAGACAAGGTGCTTCTCAGGTGTCTAGTAGCATCAGAAGAAACTTTGATAAGCATAGTTTTGGCTTGACACAAAGTTTCGTCCACTATGCTCCTAAATACAGTTATACAGACTATAATAACTCAAAACAACAATCTAATACAATAGGACTGAACTATTCCTATAGAATGCAGACCAATATGCTTCTGCTTAGTCCACGTTATGTAAATGAACAACGATTCAATTACAAAACTCAATTAATGGATGACTTAGATGCATTGAGATTAAGTACTTCATTCAATCACAATAGTTTCACTAGTGGCTTAGGATATAATGTATCACTTGACTTAGGAAACTATCTCTCTAAGGTAAGTTTAACAGATAAATTACACTACCGCTTAAATGCAGGTGTCAACTATAAAAGTGTTGATTTTGGCGTAAGTTATCAGTACAATTATAGCAATCTAAGTGAAGTCATCAATTCGAGTTACTTAGGTTTTATAGATACAAGTACTTATACTAATCTGATGATTATGGGAAACTATAGACAACGTTTTTTCAATAATCATGTAGGAGTGGTACTTAACGCTTATTATACGAAGACATCAACGACAGATGACTTATGGCAATTAAATAGTCGCTTAGAATATAAGTTGACAAAGGACTTTGATATCTATGTTAGTAGTTATAACAACTATGGAGGCTTTTCTAAGAACAATAAAACAAATTACGTACAAATAGGTGTAATCAAACAATTAATGCCTTATAAGCCTTATGAGAAAGCGTATACTCTAAAGATAATCGTTTACTACCAAGATGAAGCGAATAATAACTATCCTGCATCTAATAGAATAGTCTATATCAACAATAAATCATTTATCACGAATAAAGAAGGAGCAATAGAATATAAAAAGTTACCTCTTGATAGCTATACCATACAAGTCAAAAATGATCAGGAATGGTTTTCTAATACAGATAAGATCGTATTAAAATCAGATACCACACATAGCATTCACTTAAGACAGACAACTACGTTGTCTGGTAGTATTAATTATGAATTCTCTGAGAACTCACATCTTATCAATAGAAATCTCTCTGGACAACGTATCGTAGCTCAAAGCCATACTGGAGAAAGCTACACTACCTATACGTCAGATAGTGGTAACTATATTCTATACATTCCTAAAGGCGACTATATACTAACGCTATACCCAGAGAATAGTGCTTATGTAGATGTTCTAAAAAATGCTATCAAAGTAAGTACCCATATTAATCAACCGCAGATAAATAATTTCACTATTAAAATCAAGGATAAAGAAGTACAAACTAAAAAGTTTAACTCTATCCAATTCTAGCGTCAAAATATGGCGAAAAATAAAAGGACTATCTTTCGATAGTCCTTTTAAATAATATACTTGTAATTAATCTACATTATCGTGTAAATATGAGTTGTTAGATCTTAACTGCCCATCGTTATTACTATCTAACCCGAAAGTAATACGTGACTTATTAGTTGTCTCGTCTGACTCGTGTAAGTCTACTCCACTTCTTTTATAAGCTGGCTCACGCTCTAACTCTGTTAACTGACTGTTCGTATTATTAAACTTGTAGTTAAACTCTTTCATCTTTTTTCTGCGTTCAGCAGCACGACTCTTAAGTGTAAACTCCTCGATACTCATTTCTATAGGGTTTACTTCATCTAGTTCCTCTTCTACTACTGCATTAGATGCTTCTACTACAGCTGGAGTTGGTTCCTCTGATTTAATAGAAAATCTAAATTCATCTTCTATTGCATCTTGATGTTTATTAATCGGTTTTGCTGATGCTAACTCACTTTCTTTATCTGTATAATCTTCTAAAGAGAACATGATAATTTCTTCTTTAGGAGCAGCCATATTTTGAACTGATTTAGCTTCATTACCATAAGCAATATTGCTTTTTGCTTCTACCACATCATCCTCTAAATGATACACGACAGGAGCATTTGCTTGTGGTTGTTGAGACACTTGTGTTTCTGGTCTTTTTGCTACATTTACAATAACAAACTCAGGATCAACAACATTTATATCTCTTATATCTTTTGTTTTTGCTAAATTTTGCTCTTCTGAAATACTAGTATTTTTTTTTACTTCCTCAGAAGGCGTTACGATTTCAAAAAAAACATCTAATCCATTAGCATCACTTGCTTTCTCAGTAGCTTCTGCTGTCACTTGATTTACTTGAACGTCTTCCTCATTCATTGCCTCTACAGAGATACCTTCATCAAGATCTTCATCTTCAAAATCACCTAACTGATGTACAGTAATTTTTTCTGTTTCTTCTACTGCATCTTCTGAAGAAGAAATAATAGTAGTAACCTTAGATAATGGCTCATCTGGAGAAGAGTAGCCGAAAGACTCTACAGATGAAGCTTGCATTAAATTATGCTCTAACTTCTGATCACCTTCTAATACGTGAATAATCTTATTAGGCTCACCTGTTGTAACAATACTTTTTTGTTGTTCGATATTGAAACCTGTAGCAATAATTGTTACAGAAATAGCATCTCCTAAAGACTCATCTTCACCAACCCCCATAATGATGTTAGCATTATGCCCAGCTTCTGTCTGGATGTGGTCGTTGATTTCACCTATCTCATCAATTGTAATCTCATTTGCACCAGACACAATTAATAACAATACATTCTTAGCACCGCTAATCTTATTATCATTTAATAGAGGAGAATCTAATGCATCTACAATAGCATCTTTAGCTCTAGTTTCACCAGAAGCTGTAGCAGATCCCATTATAGCAGTACCACTATCAGATAATACAGTCTTAGCATCCTTTAAGTCAATATTCTGAGTATAGTGATGCGTAATAACTTCTGCGATACCACGAGCTGCAGTAGATAAGACTTCGTCGGCTTTGGAGAAACCAGCTTTGAAACCTAAATTACCATATACCTCTCGTAACTTATTATTATTGATAACAACTAAAGAGTCAACTTGTTTACGTAGACGTTCAACCCCTTTTAAAGCTTGGTCTTGTCTTACCTTACCTTCGAATTGGAAAGGAATAGTAACAATACCTACTGTAAGGATATCACGTTCTTTAGATAACTGAGCAATAACTGGAGCAGCACCTGTACCAGTACCACCCCCCATACCAGCAGTGATAAATACCATCTTAGTGTTGGTATCTAACATCTTCTCTATCTCTTCTATACTTTCTAAAGCAGACTGTTGGCCCACTTCTGGATTAGCTCCTGCTCCTAACCCTTCCGTAAGGTTAACTCCTAACTGAATTTTAGTTGGAACTGGACTATTTTCTAATGCTTGAGAGTCAGTATTACACACTATAAAATCTACACCTTTAATTCCTTGTTGGAACATGTGATTAATAGCATTACTTCCACCGCCTCCTACACCTATTACTTTGATAACGTTTGATTGGTTTTTCGGTAAATCAAACTTTATTCCTCCAAAATCTGTATTCTCCATATACGTAGCCTTTTTATTCTTGCTTTTCAATAAAATCTTTTATTTTTCTAAAAAAAGTACCAAAGAAATTTGATTCAAATTTTTCTGCCGTTGGCGATCTAAATTCAGTCTCTTTCGGTTCTTCAGAAACTTTAGGTCTTTCTTGACTTACTGTTTCTATTGGATCTTGTGATACAACTGGTTGTTGCACCACAGGCTCTGCGCGATTAACAACAGGCGCCTCCACTTCTGGAACTCTATTCTCAACAGCAATATCTGCTAATGAAACAGCTCCTTTTATATGATGTCTTTCACTTTCCATTACTAACCCTACCGCAGTAGCGTATAATGGACTAGATATCTCTAAATTAGAATCTCCTGCTAAGTGCTCATTAGGATATCCTATACGAGTATCTATACCAGTGATATATTCTACTAATTGCTTAATATGTTTTAATTCAGAACCACCTCCAGTTAAAACAATACCAGCAATCAGTTTCTTCTGTGGGCTTTCATATCCATAACTCTTAATTTCAGAGAATACCAATTGTATGATCTCTTCTACTCGAGCATGAATAATCTTAGACAAGTTCTTTAAAGATATTTCCTTTGGTTCTTTTCCTCTTAATCCTGGAATAGAAACAATCTCATTATCTTTATTTTCTCCTGGCCAAGCAGACCCAAACTTTACTTTTAGTATCTCAGCTTGACGTTCTATAATAGAACATCCTTCTTTAATATCTTCTGTAATAACATTTCCTCCGAAAGGCACTACAGCTGTATGACGAATAATACCGTCTTTAAAGATAGCTAAGTCCGTTGTACCACCACCGATATCGATAAGTGCTACCCCAGCTTCTTTTTCTTCTTGACTTAGAACTGCTTCAGCTGATGCTAAAGGCTCTAAAGTAATACCTGAAAGCTCTAATCCTGCATCTTTAATACATCTCCCTGCATTCTTTATTAATGCGGCTTGACCTACTACTACATGGAATACAGCTTCCAAACGACTTCCATACATTCCGATAGGTTCCTTAATACCAGGCTCTCCATCTATTTTGAACTCTTGTGGAAGTACGTGTATAATTTCTTCTCCTGGAAGCATACTCAACTTCTGAACTTGAGTAATTAATTGCTCAATGTCCTTGTCTCCTATTACTTCATCAGGATTATCTCTACTTATATAATCACTATGTTGAATACTACGTATATGTTGTCCAGCAATACCTACTACTACATTCTTGATCTTATACCCTGCTGCTGACTCAGCATCAGTAACAGCATTCTGAATAGACTGAATAGTCTGCGTGATATTGTTAACAACACCTCGTTTAACACCTAGACTTTTAGCTTTACCTAATCCTAAAATTTCTAGTTTACCGTATTCGTTTTTCTTTCCAATCATTGCGACAATCTTAGTTGTCCCAATGTCTAAACCTACAGCTATATTTTCTTTTTCCATACTCTTTTTCTATTTCGTGCATACCACTTGTTGGGTAAACTTGAGGTTTATATACTTGTATTTCTCTTGTTCAACATTCTCTCTTATCAAATACTGTACAAAGGCTTTATAGTTTTGTAACTTTATTTCCATTTCATCAAACCCTCCAAACAAAATGTCAAAACGGTTTGTACGACTAATCAACATTAAAGTTCCTTTTGGTTCTATAACAATCCCTGTAATGTCTTCTCTTAAGAATTCGTCCTTGTTGATTAATTCAAGTATTTCCTTAATATCTCTTTCATTACTCTTGTTCACCTTTCCCTGCACCATAGGAACTCTATCAGAAAAATTACTTGATAATGGCATCATTTTCCCTAACTCATCAAGATAATAATTATTATCCCCATCTATCACTCTTCCGATTGCTTTTTTTTGCCAAATATCAACGATTATTTTATTATCTATCGTCAAATAAACATCCGCATTTCTGATTAATTCATTTTTTAGCACGTTTTTCTCTAGATTATTCAAATCTAAAACACTTCTATTAATCTCGGAAATTTTTGGAAATTTATTTTTAAGCAAATTGCGAATTTCACTACTTGTTACAAAGTGTTCTTCACTTTCCTTAAAAACCACATCGATATCCTTAACTTCACGATCATTACTACGTTTATTAGTAAAAGAATACAAAAACAGTAACAGTCCACACAATAGCAATATGCGAACATCTGACCACTTTATTTTCTTAAACAACTTTTCCACGTACTAAAACTTCTATATTATTCTAATCCTTTCTTTATATCTTCTACCATTTCTCCTAAATCACCAGCTCCTATAGTCAAAACTAATTCAGCCTTAGAAGCCTTTAAATAAGGTAATAACTCCTCTTTTTGCAAGACCACTTTATCCACTGATGTCATTTGATCTAACAATGCTGCTGACGTCACTCCTTCTATAGGCAACTCTCTTGCTGGATAAATATCTAATAACACTACATGATCGAAGGTAGATAATGCTATAGCAAACTCACTCATAAAGTCTCTTGTACGACTATACAAATGAGGTTGGAACACAGCTACTATCTTCTTATCACTATATAACTCATGTACCGCCTGACTTACTGCTTGTATTTCTGTCGGGTGATGAGCGTAATCATCTATATAAATAAGATCATCTCTTCTGATCTTATAAGAAAACCTTCTTCTAACACCTTTAAAGCTTCCTAAACCATCTACTAATACATTTGCATCTATTCCGTAATTATAAGCCATAGCGAAGGCTACTAATGCATTAGATAGGTTATGTCTACCTGGTAATCCAAAGCGAACACCTTCAATGCTCTCATTAGGAGTTATAATATCAAAAACATACCATCCATTATCAATAGATATGTTCTCTATTCTATAAATACAGTCCTCTCCAAAACCAACTTTAATACCATTTAAGTCTACTTGTTCAGTTTTAAAGAATTTAGTCTTATCCTCAACCTTATTTGCAAAGTCTTGGAATGCTACTAACATTTCTTCTGCAGTACCAAATATATCTAAGTGATCCGCCTCAGTAGAAGTAATACAAGCTGTATCAGGATACAATCTTAAAAAAGAACGATCAAACTCATCTGCCTCTACTACTGTTACTGTTTTACCACTTCCGATTAAGTTAGTCTGATAATTCTCTACTACTCCACCAACAAATGCTGTTACATCAACACCTGCTTGAAATAATAAATGTCCTAAAATACTTGTTGTTGTAGTCTTACCATGTGTTCCTGCTACTGCAAAACAATAGGTATCCTTAGTTATCAACCCTAATACTTCAGAACGCTTACGAATATCAAATCCATTATCGATAAAATAGTTCCACTCTGTATGTGTACTAGGTATCGCAGGAGTGACTACAACTAAAGTTGTTTCCTTATCCTTATACACATCCTTTACTAACTCTAAATTATCTTCAAAGTGGATATCAATTCCAGCTTTTTTTAATTCATCAGTTAATTGTGTTGCAGTGCGATCATATCCTGCAACATTCTTTCCTATAAATTTAAAATAACGAGCTAAGGCACTCATACCTATGCCTCCGATTCCTATAAAAAATACGCTCTTTATCTTACTTAATTCCATACTTAAATATTCATTATAGCTTCTACTTGATCTACTATATCTTTTGTTGCATTAGGTAACGCTAACCTTCTAAAGTTAGTACCTAACTTATTTTGCAACTCTTTATCTTCTACTAACGCAGTAAATGTTGGCAAGAACTGCTCTGCTAGCTCTGCTTCTTTTAGCAATATTGCTCCTTCTTCGCTTACAATACTCATCGCATTTTTAGTCTGATGATCTTCAGCTACATTAGGAGAAGGAATAAATATAACAGGCTTACCTACCAATGCTAATTCAGAAATAGAAGAAGCTCCTGCTCTAGAAATCACATAGTCTGCTGCTGCATAGGCTAAGTTCATCTTCTCCACAAAAGCAGTTACTAATACCCCTTCTGCCTGATATTTCTTATACTCCTCATAGTACAACTTACCACATTGCCATATAACTTGTATATTCTTTCTCTTTATTTCTTCTAAATTCTCTTCAATCAATTGATTTATTCTCCTAGCTCCAAGACTTCCTCCTAAAACTAAAAGAATGTCTTTAGAACTATCTAATCCAAAAGAACGAATACCTTCCTCCTTCATAGAACTAACATCTAATAAATCATTTCTAACAGGGTTACCTGTCTTTATAATCTTTGACGCAGGAAAGAATCTTTCTAGATGATCATACGCCACACATACCTTATTTGCCTTCTTTCCTAATAACTTATTCGTTATACCTGGAAAGGAATTCTGCTCTTGGATTAATGTCGGTATATTCTTACCAGCAGCAACTTTCACTACAGCTCCACTAGCAAAACCTCCAGTACCAATTACTACATCTGGTTTAAACTTTTTAATTATTTTACCAGACTTCCATAAACTACTAATCAGTTTAAACGGAAACGCAAGATTATCTACAGTCAACTTTCGTTGAATACCTGATATCCATAATCCTTCTATCTTATAACCTGCCTGCGGCACCTTCTGCATCTCCATTTTATTCTCAGCTCCTACGAACAAGATTTCAGCATCTGCATACCTTGCCTTAATCTCATTGGCAATAGCTATCGCAGGATAGATATGTCCTCCTGTTCCTCCTCCACTTAATATGACTCTCGGTGCACGTTTCATTTATTATATTATTTCCTATATTCTATTTTACTAATTCTTGATTTTGCCTAAGCTCTTCTTGTTTACCTAGCTCTTCTTGCATACGCTCTTCCTCTATCATTCTTTCCATCTCTTGTTTCTGTATCTCCTGTTCTTTTTTGGTAACACTTAGAATCACTCCTAACGAAATACAAGTCATCCAGATCGATGTTCCTCCACTACTAATCAGAGGTAACGTTTGTCCTGTCGTAGGCAGTAACGACACAGCTACTCCCATATTGATCAAGGCTTGGAATATAAAATAAAACCCTAACCCAGTAACCAACAACTTCCCAAATAAAGTCGGAGCCTTATGTGCTGCAATCAAAAACCTAAAGAACAAATACAGATAAAGAAACAGTATCGATAGTCCACCCACCATACCATATTCTTCAACAATAATAGCATAAATAAAATCCGATGAAGACTGTGGTAAAAAGTTCTTCTGAACACTTTTCCCAGGCCCTTTTCCCACTAATCCACCAGATGCGATAGCTATCTTAGCGTTGTCAACTTGATAAAGATCCTTTCCTCCTTCATCTGCATTAGCGAATCTATCTATACGACTTATCCATGTATCTACACGGTTAGGCATCGTTCCTTCAGGTAAAGCTTTTGCTGCCAATACAAACAAGGTCACAAACAACATTCCTGCTCCAAAAATAGCTGCTAGATATTTAAAAGGATACTTCCCCACAAATACCAATATACCAACCATCAAGAAGATCAAAGCTGCTGTAGAAAAGTTAGCTGGAAAGATTAATCCAACTACAACCATAACAGGCAACCATAACTCTAATACTGAAGGCCAAAACTCAACTTTCTTATCTTGAATACTGACCAGATACTGCGCTACATACCCTAGTACAACTACAGCTGCTATCGCAGATGGTTGTATCTGAATAACGCCTAAGTCTAACCACCTACTCGCATTTGCTCCTCCTATGGTCTTACCTTGAATCAAAGTAAAGAACAGTAACACAATGGCTACTGGCATCATAAGAATGGACAATTGCCTAAAATATCTATACTCTAGTTTATGTGCTAAATACAATAACACAAAACCAATAGATAAGTGAGCAAAATGCTTAAACAAATAAGAGAATGTAGACTTCCCTGTACCTATCGTATAAACTAAGTTAGTACTCGCACTATATACAGGTACAAACGAAAATAAGGCCAGTAAAAATATTACTGTCCATATATGTTTATCCCCATATAAATTAGCAACTAACTTTTTCATTTTATCTTATAGATTATTTACTTCAGCTTTAAACTGATGTCCTCTATCTTCGTAATTTTTAAATAAATCAAAACTTGCACAGGCTGGTGACAGTAATACTGTATCACCACTCTCAGCTAAGCGTTGTGCCATCTTCACAGCATCCTCCATACTCTGAACCTCGATCAATGTGTCCACTACCTGTTCATAAGCTCCTTTTATCTTACTATTATCAACACCTAGACAAATAATACTCTTTACTTTCTCGCGAACTAAAGGCATTAACTCATCATAATCATTTCCTTTATCTACTCCTCCAACAATCCATACTGTTGGTGTCTTCATACTTTCTAATGCAAAAAAGGTAGCGTTGATATTAGTTGCTTTAGAGTCATTTATATACTGAACATTCTCTACTTTCATTACCTTTTCTAAACGATGTTCAGCTCCTTGAAAATCGGATAAGCTCTCTCTAATACTTTGCTTTCTTATTCTTTTTAATTGTGCCACAGCCGTAGCTGCCATAGCATTCTTAACATTGTGCTTTCCTTCAACACCCAATTCGCTAATTGGTAATACCACTGTTTCCTTGTCCATAGCCACTACAATATTTTGCCCTTCTAAATAAGCTCCATATTCTAACTTTTTAGTAATAGAAAATGGTACTCTTTTAGCGGCAGTTTTATTATTAGTTAACCAACGTTGAATCTCCACATCATCATCATCATAGATTAAATAATCCTCTTTGGTTTGATTCAATGTAATTCTAAACTTAGCATTGATATAATTTTCATATTTATAATCATATCGATCTAAGTGATCTGGGCTAATATTAGTAATAACAGCGATATGAGGTCTAAACTTGCGTATGCCATCTAATTGAAAACTGCTCAATTCTAACACATAACACTTTTCAGGATTCACAGCTACCTGCTTAGCGTAGCTATCACCTATATTTCCTCCTATACCAACGTTCAATCCTCCCTTACTCAATAGATGGTAAGTAAGCATCGTCGTTGTTGTTTTTCCATTACTACCTGTTATAGCGACAGATGGCTCTGTATTAAAAGTATAAGCAAACTCTATCTCCGAAATAACATCAATATCCGCTGCTAATGCTTTTTGAATAATAGCTACTTTATCTGGTATCCCAGGACTTTTAACTATTATATCACCACTCAATATTTCTGTTTCTGTATGTCTTCCTTCTTCCCAGCGTACATTGAACTCATTAAGAACAGCCTTGTACTTATCTTCAATCTGTCCAAAATCTGAAACGAATACATCATACCCTTTGGTCATAGCTAGTACAGCTGTACCTACTCCACTTTCTCCTGCTCCTAATACAACTACCTTCATACTATCTAATTTTTAAAGAAACAATACAGAATATTCCTAACAATATTCCGATAATCCAAAAACGAGTTACAATCTTACTCTCGTGATATCCTTTCTTTTGGAAATGGTGATGAAGTGGTGACATTAAAAATATCCTTCTTCCTTCTCCATATTTCTTTTTTGTATATTTAAAGTAACCTACCTGTAATACTACTGATAAGTTCTCTGCTAAAAATATTCCACATAATACTGGAATGATTAATTCTTTTCGTACAGCTATAGCTAATACTGCTATAATACCTCCGATAGTTAAACTACCCGTATCCCCCATAAATACCTGAGCAGGATAAGTATTATACCATAAGAACCCTATCAATGCACCCATAAAGGAGGCTATATAAATAGTCATCTCACCTGAATGGGGTATGTACATTACATTCAAATAGGCTGATAACACAACGTTCCCCGAAATAAACGCAAAAATTCCCAACACAAATGTTGAGATTGCTGATGTACCGGCAGCCAATCCATCGATACCATCTGTTAGGTTAGCTCCATTAGAGACAGCTGTCACAATAAATATCACAATAGGAATAAAGATCAACCAAGTATATTTCTCTGCACCTTCTCCTAACCAACTGATTAAAATCGAATAATCAAATTCATTATCTTTTAGAAAAGGAATAGTCGTTGCTGTTGATTTCACATCATATCTACTAGCTACATCTTCTACTAACGCTCTATTCGCAGGCATTTCTCTGACTGTCACAGTAGGGCTAAAATAAAGCACTGCTCCTACGATTAATCCTAGTCCTACCTGTCCTATTACTTTAAATCGTCCTTTTAGTCCTTCTTTATCTTTTTTCTTCATCTTTAAATAATCATCTAAGAATCCGATAGTTCCCATCCATACTGTCGTTAATAAAAGCAATAAAACGTATGTATTGTCAAGTTTTGCAAACAATAGAACTGGTATAAGGGTTGCTACAATAATGATTAGCCCTCCCATAGTTGGTGTACCTGCTTTTTCCTTCTGCCCTTCTAATCCAAGCTCACGCACAGTCTCACCAATCTGCATTTTTCGTAGATATTTGATAATTCTCTTACCGTAGATGATCGAAATCAGCAATGAGAATATCATAGCCATACCTGATCGGAAAGTGATGTATTGAAACATCCCCGCCCCAGGAATTTTGAAATAATCATCTAAGTACTCAAATAAATAATATAACATACCTTAAATCTCCCTTATTCTATTGTTCTAAAAATTCAGTTACAATCTCTAAATCATTAAAATGATTTCTTACCCCTTTAATCTCCTGATAAGTCTCATGTCCCTTACCAGCGATTAAAATAATATCCCCAGCTTCTGCCTGCTGACAAGCTAATTTGATAGCTTGCTTACGATCTACCACTATTATCGTCTTCATCGTATTCTGAGGCTCCACTCCTTTTTCCATTTCTTCTAAGATTACAACAGGGTCTTCGAATCGTGGGTTATCTGAAGTGAATATTACTTTATTACTCAGTTCTGAGGCTATCTGTGCCATCTCTGGTCTTTTTGTTTTATCTCTATTACCTCCACATCCTACTACTGTGATCAGCTTCTCATTATAAGTACGAATAGAGTTAATTGTTTCTACTACATTTTTTAATGCGTCAGGTGTGTGAGCGTAATCTACTATAGCAGTAACCTTCTTAGAAGATACTACGTATTGGAACCTTCCTGCTACACTAGTTAACTTACTTACTTCTAACAAAGCCTCATCTTCATTCACTCCTAATTGAATAGCTGCTGCATAAACAGCCAATAGATTAGAAGCATTGAAGAGTCCTATTAGTTGAACCCAAATCTCTCGCTGATTAATCTTCATCAGCATTCCTGAGAACTGACTTTCTAATACTTCTGCTTTATAATCAGCTACATTCTTAAGACCATAAGTCTTGATAGTTGCATCTGTATTTTGGGTCATAATCAACCCATTTTTATCATCTACATTCGTTATTGCAAAAGAACCTTTAGGCAACTGATCAAAAAAGGCTTTCTTCGCATTTCTATATTCAGCAAATGTTTTGTGATAATCTAGATGATCGTGTGTTAGGTTAGTAAATATTCCTCCATCAAACTCTAGACTATGTGTACGCATCTGAACAATACCATGCGAGCTAACTTCCATAAAACAGTATTCACATCCAGCCTCTACCATCTCATTTAAATAATGATTGATCGTAAGAGAATCTGGCGTAGTATGAGTAGCATTATAATCTATATCTCCTACTTTTATAACTACAGTAGACAATAGACCTGCCTCGTATCCTAAATTCTTAAACAATGTATAGAGTAGAGTAGCAATAGTCGTTTTACCATTGGTACCTGTTACTCCTACTAATTTTAATTTAGAAGAAGGATTGTCATAAAAATTACTAGCAACGATGGCTAATGCCTTATTACTATCTTCTACTAAAATATAAGTTACTCCTTGCGCAATATCAACTGGTAGTTTCTCACAAATAACAGCACTAGCACCATCTTTGATTGCTTGTGTGATATAATCATGACCATCTACTACAGTACCAGGTATAGCTACAAATAGAGTCTCTTTTGAAACTTCACGTGAATCAAATGCAATCTTTGCTATAGAAAGTTCTAAATCACCTCCTGTAACAGATATCATTTTTGCTTTGTATAATAATTCGTTTAACTTTTTCACGATAGTTCTAATACTACTTTTTGATTTCTACTTATTTTTTGTCCAGCTATTACAGACTGTTTCTTTATTTTTCCTATTCCTTTTATTTCTACTTTTAAGCCTAGATTTTCTAAAAGAGGTACTGCATCCATTGCATACATTCCTCTCACATCAGGCATAACTTCAAGATTATCCATTACTATTTCATGATAATCTTGGTAACTCGTTCTCACATTAGATGGTACTTCATCTATATTGCTCAAACTTGTTGTTGTAGGCACATCCGTATATATCTTCTGTGCTATACGTTTAAATACTGGTCCAGACACATCCGCACCATAATAACTCTTCGTTCTATCTGGTTTATGTATAATTACTATACATGAATATTTCGGATTCTCTGTCGGGAAATAACCAGCAAAAGAAGAAGAATAATACATATCCTTTCCTTTTCCTTTTCCATAATTTACCTGAGCAGTTCCCGTTTTACCCGCCATTGAGAAATTAGGAGAACCTACTTTTCTACCTGTACCTTTTACAACTACATTAGTCAGTACTCCTTGTACCTGTTTAATAACCTCTGGAGAAGCAATCTGAGGGTTTAAAACCTCTGGTTCAAACTTCACCACTGTTTTATTAAACTCTTTTACTTCTGAGACAAACATTGGTTTCACCATTACTCCATTATTTGCTACTGCATTATACAATGTCAATGTATGTAAAGGTGTTATTGAAATACCATACCCAAAAGCCATCCAAGGCAGCGCTAATCCACTCCACCCTTTTTTACCAGGTTTCGGTATATAAGGTACACTAGCTCCTTTAATAGGTATATCTAATGCCTTATCCATACCTAGAGTAGATAGATAATTAGTAAACTCACTAGGCTTATCTTTAAATCCTTCATTCACTGCTTGTGTTATTACAGTGTTTGAAGACACCTCTATTCCTCTAGCTAACGATATCTTACCATATCCTCCCCATTTAGAATCACGAACTCTAGCATTATAGAATTTCACAACACCATCATTCGTATCGTATATCCTAGCAGTATCACTTTTACCTTTTTCTAAAAGAGCTAATAATGATGCTAGCTTAAACGTAGAACCAGGCTCGTGTTTCTCTCCTACAGCATAATTAATCGTTTCATAATAATTACCACTTTCAGATCGTCCTAAATTAGAAATAGCCTTAATAGCACCAGTTCCAACTTCCATTACCACCACACACCCATGATCTGCACTATAATACTCTAATTGTTTTAGTAGTGCATGGTGAGCGATATCTTGTATATAGACATCAATGGTAGATACGATATCTTGCCCATCGATAGGCTCTATCTCATTTTCATCATTAATAGGCTTCCATTGATCCTTTCCAAGACTTTGCATCTTTCTACGACCATCTACTCCACTTAAATAAGATGTAAATGCTCCTTCTATTCCCACTCGAGTGAAAGAATTATCCTCATTCTTTCTTTCATACCCGATTGTTCGTTGTGCAATCTTACCAATAGGATGTTGCCTAATTGTTTTTTGCAGAGATATAAGCCCTCCTTTATAAGGGCCTCTTTTTAAAAGAGGAAAGCTTTTAACTCTTACATATTGTGTATAACTAAGATCTTTAGCTATGAATACATATCTGTTTCCATTCTTTCTGGCCTTTCTAAGCAAATTCTCATAATAGCTAGAAGGTTTCTTAAACATCACTCCTAAAGAATCAGATAATGGCTTCACATTCTCATAAAAATCCTTCTCACTAGGTGCCAAACCATCAAAACGAATTTCAAAGACCGGTACAGAAGTCGCTAATAGACTTCCATCTGACGAATACACATTCCCTCTATTCGCAGGAATCTCTTCTATCTTTACTCTAGTTTTATCTTGAGCCTTAGCTCTTAGCTCTTTTCCTTCTATCCCTTGGATCTGTACTAATCGATAGACAATCCCCCCTGCAAAGAGCAAAACCAAAGCAGAGATAAGGTATATATTCACATAAATATTCTTATTATTTAGCGCCATAACTTATCCCAAAAACTTTCTTTTTCTACTTCTCTAGTTACTTTAATCTTCGTCGCTGGTGTCTCTGAAGGGAATATCCCATCTTCTTCTAAGTTCTTAGTGATGGTAGATTCCATCTTCAGTTCCATTAACTCTGATCGTGTATCAACAAACTCTGCACGCAACATCTTCACTTCATGAGTTAGTTTTGCTATTTTAAATACTTTCGCCTCATACGACTGAGTATTACCAATTAACAATAAACTTAAAATGATTACATAAATAATAAATGCCCAAGTCTTAGCTGAATTCTCATTAACAAGAATCTTCGCTTTGATAATATCTCCTGGGCTACTTATTTTATTTTTCATTTTTTCTCGGCAATTCTCAATTTCGCAGAGCGAGCTCTATTATTTACTGCAATTTCTTCATCAGTAGGCAAGATTAACTTCCCTAGCTGTTTCATCGGAACTTCAAATCTTCCAAAGAAGTCTTTTTCAGGTTCTCCTTCGAACATTCCGTTTTTCATAAATCGTTTCACTAAACGATCTTCTAATGAATGGTAAGAGATAATGCTCAATCTCCCTTTCGGCTTCAAGACCTCTTGACTTTGCGTCAACATTTCTTTCAATACATCCATTTCCTGATTCACTTCTATTCGAATCGCTTGATATATCTGAGCCAAAATTCTAGCACTCTTATGTGCAGGTAAGAATCTAGCCAACACCTCTTTTAATTCATCTGTATTCTTGATTGGGGCATCTGTTCTAGCTTTGACAATTGTATTTGCAATTGCTCCGGCATTTTTTAATTCCCCATACATATAAAACATATTTCTAAGGTCTGCTTCTTCATACTCATTCACCACGTTAAAAGCAGAGATATCTCCAGACTGATTCATTCTCATATCTAGCTCACCATCGAATCTAGTCGAGAATCCTCTCTCTGGCACGTCGAACTGATGTGATGACACTCCTAAATCTCCTAACACTCCATCTACCTCCTTCACTCCATGAAAACGCAAATAACGTTTCAGGTATCTAAAGTTTTGATTAATCAAAGTAAACCTTGGGTCATCTATCGCATTAGCTAATGCATCCTCATCTTGATCAAATGCAAACAACTTTCCTTCACTTCCTAGACGGTTAAGTATCTCTCTAGAGTGCCCTCCTCCTCCGAATGTCACATCTACATAGACACCATTCGGATCAGTAATTAATCCATCAATACTCTCTGTCAACAAAACAGGTCTGTGATAACCGTATTCTTCTTTACTCATCAAAACTTATATTACTCATTACATCCTGAGCCAACTCTCCGAAATCAAAATCATCTACCTCTAGCGTTGCCTCATACAATTTCTTATCCCAAATTTCCATTATATTCACTTTAGACGAAAAAACAAGATCCTTGCTTATTTGTGCAAAGTCGATTAAGTCTTTCGCTATCAAAAGACGTCCTGCATCATCTATTTCAACATTCTTTACACCGGCCATAAAACGACGAATAAAAGCATCATTCTTTTTATCAAAAGGATTCAACTTTCCTATTTTGCTCATCATTTTATCCCATTCCGCCATCGGCCATAACTCTAAACAGCTCTCAAAAACAGAACGTTTTAATACAAAACCATCACCAATACCAGGCAACTGCTTCTTTAGAGAAGCAGGTACTAGCACCCTTCCTTTGGCGTCTATTTTGCATTCATATGTTCCGATTATTGCCATCTATGTACACCTATAAATATAATCTTAGCAAATGTAGTCAATTTTTTACCACAATTTACCACTTTTTCCCACTTTGTTGATAAGTTTTGAGTGTTAAACTAAATAATTCAAGTAAATAGGGTAATCAGCTGACTAATAGCCCTTAATTTTAAAATACAAATCACAATTCGAACCCTCGCATTTGACTATAAAAATGCTTTTATCAACATCCATAAATTAGCATTTACAACAAGGCCAGAAGCGCTGAAATGGACAAATTCACACTTTTACAATAAATTATTACTCCTTTTAGAATTTTTCTCATATTTAAAAACGTATATTTGTGGGAATTTAAAAATCGCATTTAGAAACTACATGGAGCGAACTTTAAAAGAAGATGGTAAATTCCGTTTTATAGAAATTGGCGAAGGTACACCAATTGTTATCTTACACGGATTAATGGGAGGTCTGAGCAATTTTGATGGTGTTACAAATTTTTTCCCAAATGAAGGTTACAAAGTAGTTCTTCCAGAACTTCCACTTTACACGAACAGTATTTTAAAAACGAATGTAAAGGCTTTCGCAAAATTTGTAAAAGATTTTATAGATAGAAGAGGTTATAAAAAAGTGATCTTGCTAGGAAATTCTCTAGGAGGACATATCGCTTTGTACTTTTCAAAAATGTATCCTGAATATCTTCAAGCGATGGTATTAACAGGAAGCTCTGGCTTATACGAAAGTGCTATGGGAGACAGTTACCCTAAACGTGGGGACTATGAATATATCAAGAAGAAAGCTGAAGATGTATTTTATCACCCAGAAATAGCTACTAAAGAAATCGTAGACGAAGTCTTTGCTACAGTTAATGATCGAATGAAAGTAATCAAGACTATTACTATCGCCAAAAGTGCGATACGACACAATATGTCTAAAGATTTACCTAAAATAAAAGTACCTACGTGTTTAATCTGGGGAAAGAATGATAAAGTAACCCCTCCTGAAGTAGCTGTAGAGTTCAATGAACTACTACCTGACTCTGACCTGTATTGGATCGATGAGTGTGGACATGCTGCTATGATGGAACACCCAGATCAATTCAACGAATTACTAAACGCGTGGTTTATCAAAAGAAATATCAAGTAAAATGAAAATAAATACAGCTGAATTTGTTGTTAGTAACTCTGACGCTAAGAAGTGTCCTAATGAACCTATCCCTGAATACGCATTCATCGGTAGATCTAATGTAGGTAAGTCTTCTCTGATCAATATGCTTACTAATCAAAAATACTTAGCCAAAACCTCTTCTAGACCAGGAAAGACACAACTAATCAACCACTTTAAAATTAATTCTAATTGGTATTTAGTAGACTTACCAGGTTATGGGTATGCAAAAGTATCTAAAAAGACTAAAGCTGTATTCCAGAAGTTCATCACAGATTACTTCGAGAATAGACAACAATTAGTAAGTGCCTTTGTATTAGTAGATATCAGACATGAGGCTCAGAAGATTGACTTAGAATTCATGCAGTATCTAGGAGAGACAGAAGTTCCTTTCTCTATCATCTTTACTAAAGCTGATAAAGTAGGTAAACAAAAAGTAGCTGGACTAATAGCCGACTACAGAAAGAAAATGTTATCTGATAACTGGGAAGAAATGCCTCCGTGCTTTGTTACCTCATCAGAAGACAAAACTGGTAGAGACGAAGTCTTAAACTATATCGAAGAAATAAACGTTGAGATGTTTAAAAATCAAAACTTTATATAAAACAAAAAAACTGCTTAATAGCAGTTTTTTTTATTTCTATCATTAGATATAATACTCATTTACTGTAATAATACCTGCCCTAATAGCATATCGTGTTGCATCATACACATTGCTAACACCTAGTTTCTTAAATATATTCTTGCGATGTGTTATCACTGTATGAGCACTAATATTGCGGTCTGCAGCTATCTCCTTAGTCATTTTTCCAGATGCTATTTCTTTTAGTATCTCACGCTCAGCATTAGTAAGCACCTGTTCCACTTTCAGAATACTATCCTGATGTTCTTCCAGCTTCTTCATTATCCAAGGTGCGAGATAGGTCTCCTTAGAAATAGTCTTATAGATACCCTCCTTGATATGTTCTAGCTTATCATTTTGGAAGACAATATTAAAAGCAGAAATGCGATTAGACAAAAACTGTTTTAACCATTGCTCATTTAACTCACTAAAAAACAACAACCATTGTGACTTCTCACTTTGCTCTCGCAGCAGTAGCAATAACTCCGTTTGCTTCTCTAGACATCTACTAAAAGGATCTACAATAATGACTGCACTAGGGTTCTTTAGAAGATAACTCTTTAAGCCCATCAAATCATCAATCTCAACAATACTTACCTCTCCTGAGCAAACCTCTCTAATAAGCCCTTGTAAAGCGTAACGCGTGATTTCTTGACTCTCTACTATCCCTATATTTAACATCCTTATCTCCTTAAGTTAACTCTTCCACTCCTCTATTGCTAGAATAAAGTATCTTATTAATATTCTACTACAAAAATACATAACTTTTTCTAGTATTAACACAACACTAAATAGTCTTATAACAAAAAAGGTTACTCTTAATTATAATATTAAGAGCAACCTTTTATATGAATAAACGCTAACTAATTCTTTTTATTTTTTCCCTTATTTATAAAGGTTTCCATTTTCGATCTCCTCTACCTCTGGAATTCTAAATAAGTAATTCACACTATTAGGAACAAAAGAAGACTTGTCAGAAAAACTAATGATTCTATGTCCTTGTGGTAATAAATCTACCGTTATCTGGCTTATCTTACCTTGGCTATCCATTACTTCATAAGTATAAGGAACCAACTTATCTTGAGGATATAACTTTCTTTCTACAGCCAACTTGTTACGCACAATATCCACTCGTGAAAATCCTTCACCAAACAATTCTTTTCTTCTCTCTATCCAGATTTCATCAAGAAGAGCTTGTCCACTTAATCCACTCACTTCCTTAGCACCTCTTGCTGTTTTTAAAACATTCAAGGCATTAATAGCATCAGCACGTCCTAATCTAGCTTTTGCTTCTGCACTTATTAGATACATCTCTGACGAACGCATTAATACAATATCTGCTATACGACCAGCTTTAAACTTAAATTTAGCATATCTCATATAAGCTACATCTCTCGTTTTCGGAGAAGTATTAGAAGGATCTGGAGCCCAGTAAATCATACTTTTTCTATAATCCCCTTCATCAAATAACTCTTTAAAGTAAGGGTCAGCATTAAAACTGAAATAATAACTCTCTTTTGATGTTACATCTAAATAGTTAAACTGATAAGAAGCCCCACTTTGTTCAGATGTCTGTTGATGTCCCCATATCCACTCTACATTACTAGAGTCGTTAAAACCACTCTTATAATCATCTTCTGACATCAATTGACCATACTTGCTCAACACTGCCTCTGCATAAAAATTAGCTTTCTCCCAATTCTGAGTATACAAATAAGCACGTGCCAATAATCCTTGTACTACAGTCTTATCAAATTTATACTTAAGATTTCTCTTATAAGTATCAGGTATCAAAGACAACGCTTCTTCTAAATCCGAAATGGCTTGTTTATACACTTCTGTCACAGTAGCTGCTGATGCAGGTACTGTACTAGGTGTAGTTGCAGTCAAATAAATAGGCCCTACTACAGCATTAGGATTTACGTCTATAGCTAATGCATAACTAGAAGCTAAGTGTAAGTACATAAATCCTCTCAACGCTAATGCTTGACCACGTACACGCTGTTTTTCATTTACAGTACCTTCTGAAGCAAATACTTTATCAATTACGTTATTAGCATTATCAATCGTTTTATACGTAAGATTCCAACTAAACGAATTTGTCCCTCCACGATTATAAAGAGCTGTGAAAGCATAATGACTACTAAATCCATACATATTATTCACCACTACATCATTCCCCATAGCGTCGTTTGTTCTTAAAAACGCTCCATATCCTGGATTAGCATAAGTACTATATGAATCCATTAAGTTAGCCCATGTACCGATCAATACCTTGTCATTACCTTCTACTGTAGTAAAAACATTCTCATTCACCACTGCATCTGTAGGTTCAGTATCTAAAGAACAAGAAGTCATTCCAATAGAAAATAGAACACTAAACGCTATATATTTAAAAATTGTTTTTCTCATGATTTCTTAATTCTTTATAATTTAATATTTAATCCTAAAGACAATGTCTTCATCGCTGGGTATCTATAATAAGTAGTCCCGTTGAATGTTTGCTCTGGATCAAAACCTTGTTCTTTTGTCCATGTAAATAAATTCTCTGCTTGGAAATAAATAGAAGCAGATGATAAATTAATTTTTCTTAACCACTCTTGTGGAACGTTATAAGCTAACGTAAGATTCTTTAATTTTAAGTATGAACGATCTACCAAGAAACGATCTGAAGTATTCGTCCAGCTATTAGCAGGATTAGTTGTTAATCTAGCGATATCAGTATTAGGATTCTCTGGCGTCCATCTTCCCATCATATCCGCACTCCATGTACTACCATTACCTGCATGTCTATACATTCCTACCTTATCCCCATTATAAATCTTACCTCCTATATTATAAGTAAAGTTAGCAGATAATTGCCATGACTTATAAGACAACTCTGTTGAGAAACCTCCAGATACATCAGGTAACGAAGTTCCTTTGTATACTTTATTTTTATTTCCACTTACACTGCTGTAGTTCTCAGTCACTGTACGACTACCATCCTCATTCTGAATATACCATTGTGCATTACCATTCTCTGGATTTACACCAGCCCACTCAGGCAAATAGAAATCATAAATAGATCCTCCTACTTTCCATATCTGGTTCCCTTTATTGATTTCAGAACTAGGTAATGAAGTAATTTTATTTTTATATGTAGTCAAGTTTAATCCTACACGCCATCTCCAATCTTCTGTTTGAATAGGAATACCATCTAAAGTAAATTCCCATCCATAGTTTTTAATTCCTCCAATATTTACATCTTTGTTAGCAAATCCAATAGATGGAGCTAACTGTTGATTAAATAATAAATCTTTTGATCTTCTTTCGAAGTACTCTACTGTACCAGTCAGACGATTATCAAACAATCCAAAATCTAATCCAATATTTAAGTTTAAGTTCGTTTCCCACGATAAGTTAGGTGTATCCATTCTAGAGCTAACTAATCCAGATTCTCCTAAGTTATTACGTATAGCATACAACCCTTGATAAGCATAATACCCTACCTTATCATTTCCTTGTGCACCATAACTTGCTTTTAATAATAAGTTGTTTAACCAAGTATCTCTATACTCACTCATAAAGTCTTCATCTATAATTCTCCATGAAGCACCGAATGACCAGAAACCTCCCCATTTATTAGATGATTTAAAACGAGACGATCCGTCTGCTCTATAAGATCCAGATAAATAATATTTCTTATCATAAGAATAGTTTACACTCCCGAAGAAACTCAACATACTATATTTATCAGCCTTTCCATAAAAATCTATCAATCTAGAAGCAGCATCAGGCTCCTCGAATCCCATCATCGCAATCTGTTCTCTTGCACCTCCAAAATAGTTAGAATCATACTGATAATACTCTTGTCCTGCCATTACAGCTAAAGCGTTCTTATCATCTAAATCAATATTGTAGTTTAAAACATTATTAAACGTCATATTAATTGTTCTTGTATTTCTACGGCTAATACTTCCTCCATAATTAGCAGAAGCTCCTTTATCAGGGTTTGACACACTATGGTCATACATACTATTGTAATCAACACTTAAAGATGTCTTTAATTTTAAGTTATCCAAAAACTTAACCTGTCCGTATGTTCTAATACTCGCTACATCTCTTTTTATTTCACTCTTATCCAATGGAAGAGTTTCTACTAAGTTGTAATTTCTATAAGATGTAGTTCTATAGTTCCCATAGTCATATATCAGTCCTCCAGTATTTGCATCTCTTAGATATTCTCCTGTAGCTAAATCACGTTGATAAATAGGATAAAAAGAAGGTAACCCTCTCGCAAAACCAATTACATTATTAATCGCACTATCATCCTGTTTCGGATAGTCTTGTATAGAATGAGACGCAGAAACATTCATCCCTATTTCTAACCAATCCTTAGCATCTATCACGATATTAGAACGCATATTAAAGCGTTTAAAACCTGATTCTAACACGTATCCTTGATCGTTTAAATACCCTCCAGAAACGTAGTATCGAGTATTCTTACCTCCTCCACTTACACGTAAATTAATATCTGTAAATCTCGCATTCTGACTTAATGCATCATTCCAATCGTCATTCCACAAAGGCTTTAACCCTGGCAATAACTTACCGTCTGTACCTACAGGAAATGGGTTACCTGTTCCGTAAGGATTAATCCCCACCGAACCAATCAAGTTATTTGTCGCATAAGCAGCTGCTTCGGTAGCATTCATTTTTGCAGCATCCATCTGCCCATTTCTTAATGCTTCCCACTGCAATTCCATGTACTGATTAGTACTTAATTGTTTATAATCACTACGTGCTCTATCAGAAAAACCATGCTTTGCACTGATTTCTATCTGGGGTTTTGTTTCTTTACCACCTTGCTTAGTTGTAATCATTATTACCCCATTAGCTGCACGAGATCCATATAACGTTGCTGCAGTAGCATCTTTTAACACCGATATAGATTCGATATCTGTAGGAGAAATAGAATTTAAACCTCCTTCAAAAGGCACACCATCAACTACAAATAAAGGATCACTATCTGCATTCATAGACCCAATACCACGGATTCTAATTGTCGCATTAGACCCTGGCTGTCCACTAGCCGAGAAAGACTGAAGACCCGCTACAGTACCTTCTAATGCTTTAGACACATCACTTACTTGTGCCTTCTCTATATCTTTAGCTTGCACTAAACCTACTGACCCAGTATACGTCTTCTTATTAGCAGTACCATAAGGCACTGTAATTAATACTTCTCCTAGTTCACTCGCTTCGTCTGCAAGTTTTACATTCAGAACTTCCTGTCCTTTATATGTAATATTCTTTGTGGTATATCCTATAAATGAAAAGACTAATACCTGTCCATTATTAACTTTTATAGAGTAATTACCATCTAAGTCTGTCATTGTTCCTTCATCACTTCCCTGAATCAGAACACTCACACCTGGTAAGGCTCCACTTATATCTGTAACAGATCCTGTCACAAGTTTTTCTTGCGCCTGTAAGTTTAAAACACTAACAAACACAAATAAGATTGCGTAAATTTTTTGCATAAAACAATTAGTTTAAAATGAACTATCTTTGAAAGACTGATTCATTATGTCTAGAAATATTGAAATGTAGTATCGGTACAGCCACCATTAGCTGACCTAAAAAGAATAAACTATAGGCAGCAACACATGCACATCATAGAAGATGCGCTAGAAGAAAAGAAATCAGTAAATCTAAAAATACGAGTGTCAAGTTCTCGCTTTTGTTGAATTGATTGCATAATATTTAGGTTATATATTTTTTTCTTATCAGTGAAAAAAGCAAAGTAGGGAAACCCTTATATGTAATTATTTTCTTACAAAACAAACAATAATTATACACAACAGATTAAGGATATAGCACTCCCTACTTTTGTAATACAAAGGTATTTCAACACCTCATTCTATGAAATACCATGTATATGGTATATTTTAATTCTCTCTCATAATATTCAGAGAAGAAAGACTCCATAACCACCCAAAACGACAAAATAGTCAACCTTTTAATTAGAGCCAAAAACTAGTAAATACAAGGAGGGAGTACTCCTTTTTTCACAACAAAAACCCGACTGGTCGCATATTTATCGCATAGTGATGGCATACTGCTCGCATAGTTTTACCCATTTTTTATGCGATCACTATGCCATCAATACCCCATTACCTTATGACCCTATCAATTATAGACCAAAAAAAAGGGCTCCCATTACTGAGAGCCCTTATATAAGTATACTTATAATCTTACTTTACATGTAAAACGAAGTAATTTTTCTTTCCTTTTTGTAGTAATACGAATTGATCATTAATCAAATCATTTGTAGTCACTACGTAGTCTTCAGCTACTTTCTCTTTGTTTACAGAGATAGAGTTAGCTTGTAACGAACGACGAGCATCTCCATTAGATGAAGCCAAATTAGAATTAGCCGCTAAGGCATCTACGATAGTTAACCCAGCTTCGATATCTGCTTTTGCTACTTCTGATTGTCCCACTCCATCAAATACCTCTAAGAAAGTCTTCTCATCTAATTGTTTTAAATCTTCTGTAGAAGAGTTACCGAACAAAATATTAGACGCTTTGATAGCATTATCTAATTGCTCTTGACCGTGTACCATAATCGTTACTTCTTCTGCTAGGCGACGTTGTAACACACGTAAATGTGGAGCCTCTGAATGCTCTTTTACTAATGCTTCAATATCTTCTCTAGAGATGAATGTAAAGATCTTAATATAACGCTCAGCATCAGCATCAGCCACGTTTAACCAGTATTGGTAGAATTTATATGGAGAAGTGTACTCTGCAGACAGCCAAATATTACCCCCTTCTGACTTACCGAATTTAGTTCCGTCAGCTTTAGTAATCAATGGACAAGTAAGCGCATATGCTTTCTCGCTAATTGTTCTACGGATTAACTCTGTACCTGTAGTGATATTTCCCCATTGGTCAGATCCTCCCATTTGTAATGTAATATTATTCTCTTTGTATAAATGCAAAAAGTCATATCCTTGCATTAATTGATAACAGAACTCTGTAAATGACATTCCATCTTGGAACTCACCGTTTAGACGTTTCTTTACAGAATCTTTAGCCATCATATAGTTTACTGTGATATGCTTACCTACTGTACGAATAAACTCTAAGAAAGAGAAATCCTTCATCCAGTCATAGTTATTTACTAACACAGCAGCATTCTCAGCACCTGAATTAAAATCTAAGAAACGACTTAATTGTTCTTTAATCGCATTTTGATTATGACGTAAAGCTTCTTCGTCTAATAAGTTTCTTTCATTAGACTTTCCTGAAGGGTCACCTACCATACCAGTAGCACCTCCCACAAGAGCATAAGGTTTATGTCCAGCTAATTGAAAGTGTTTCAATAGCATTACTCCTACTAAATGTCCAATATGCAATGAATCGGCTGTTGGGTCAATTCCCACATACGCAGCACGCATTTGCTCCAACAAATGTTCTTCAGTGCCTGGCATTACGTCGTGGAGCATTCCTCTCCAAGTCACTTCTTCAATAAAATTCTTCATTTAAATAAATTTTACACAAAGATAGCTCAAAACCTTAGCTTATGGAATAAAAATTCTCAAACACTGCATTTTTATACGTTTTCTACATTTATCCTTTAAGAACTAATAATAGGGGCGTTAGAATTCAACTTTATTTCATAATTTTTCACTATGTAAAACATATAACTTACTTTTGTCTAAATATGATACTAGTAACAGGAGGTACAGGCTTAGTAGGAGCACATTTATTATTACATCTTCTTCAGTCAGAAGGTGCAGTTCGTGCTATTTATAGAAATGAGGATAGTATTAAAAAAACGAAAAACCTCTTCGTCTTAAACAATCAAGAAGCCCTATTCTTAAAAATAGAATGGGTCAAAGCAGATCTAATAGATGTACCTGCCTTAGAAAAAGCCTTTGTTGGAATTGATTATGTATATCATTGTGCAGCTTTAGTCTCTTTCGAGCCTAAAGATGAAAAAAAACTTCGCAAGACAAATATAGAAGGCACTGCAAATATCGTGAACCTATCTATCGCCTTTAACGTAAAAAAACTGTGCTATGTTAGTTCTATCGCCGCTCTAGGTGAGACGATAGCCAAAGATAAAATCATTACAGAAAAGACAGATTGGAACCCTGAGCTATACCATGGAGACTATGCTATCACTAAGTATGGAGCCGAAATGGAGGTATGGAGAGGGACTCAAGAAGGACTAGATGTAGTCATCGTCAATCCTGGTATTGTATTCGGACGTGGCTTCGGTTATGAAGGTAGTGGAGCTTTCTTCCAAAAAGTAAAGAAAGACTTCCCATTCTACACCACAGGTATTGCGGGAATCGTAGGAGTAAATGATGTGGTAAGAGCAATGCATCTCCTCATGATCAGTGATATTAAAAATGAGAGATTCGCATTAGTCTCAAATAATATTACTTACCAAGAGCTTATCAATCATATCGCAGACTTAATGGGTAAGAAACATCCTAGTATCCATGTATCGCGCACATCAAGTCTATTCGCATGGAAGTTAGACAACTTCGTCTCTCTGATAACGAGAAAAAAAAGAAGCTTTACACGATCAATCGCGCAAGCTTCTCATTCTTCTTATATTTATGATTGTTCAAAAATTAAAAACACTATTGAATTTGATTTCGAAGACTATCAATCTTTTCTCGATCCAATTTCACAGTATCATCAACTTTAATATCTTCTTTACTTAATTCGTCTTTAGGCTCATCTTGAGATTTAGACAATAAAGAGTCTGCCACAACCTTAGCCGCTTCTAGACGACTTAGAATATTGTTCTGCATACTGTGGTACACACCATCCCCTAGCTCTACATAGTATCTATTATTCGATACAAAAGCAAGACTGTCTATATCGTACTTCTTAAAGATAGAATTAACGTCAAGTCTCTTTAGAGTATCTTCTCTACTATATGCACTTACACTCTCGATAGAGTATAACAATGCCATATCATATAAGATATCTTCCATTTTTTGTTGCTCGATAAATGGAGACGGTTTTACCACATCATTCTTACATGACATAAGTATAAACACAGCTAATATTACTAAGTATTTATTCATCTATTCTTTGATTTTATCGTACGAATAATAATCGTTGTCCTTTGTGTTCTTCTTTTACCTTATCGTTCTCATACGCTAAGAAACCATTTACAAAAGTATGAGTAATTTTAGAACTAAATTTCTCTCCTTCGAATGGAGACCACCCACATTTATATAAAATATTGTCTTTATTTACTTCCCAGTCATGATTCACATCTACGATAGCTATATCAGCATGGTATCCTTCTTTTACATAACCGCGTTTCTCTACTTGGAATAAAATAGCAGGATTATGTGCTGTTTTCTCTACGATTTTCTCTATACTGATTTTCCCTTGTTTAGAAGCTTCAAATAGCGAAACTAAAGCATGCTGCACAAGTGGTCCTCCAGAAGGAGCAGAAGAATACGCTTTACTCTTCTCTTCTAAGGTATGAGGTGCATGGTCAGTAGCGATAACATCTATTCTATCATCTAACAACGCCTTCCAAAGACCATCTCTATCAACTTCTGTTTTTACAGCAGGATTCCACTTGATAAAGTTACCTTTTTTATCGTAATCTTTATCCGTGAACCATAAATGGTGAACACATACCTCTGCAGTAATCTTTTTATCTTTTAAAGGGATATCGTTTCTAAACAATTCTGTTTCCTTCGCTGTAGAAAGGTGGAATACGTGTAGTCTAGCTCCTGTTTTCTTCGCTAACTCTATCGCTTTAGAAGAAGATAAATAACAAGCCTCTTCACTTCGGATAATCGGGTGATACTTCACAGGGATATCTTCTCCGAACTCTTCTTTATACTTCGCTAAGTTAGCCTTAATGGTTCCTTCATCCTCAGCATGTACAGCGATAAGCATAGAAGTACTCGAAAAGATCTTTTCTAATACATCCTGTCTATCTACTAACATATTACCTGTAGACGAACCTAAGAAAAGTTTAATACCAGCTACATTACGTGGGTTTGTTTTTAGCAGTTCTTCTAAGTTATCATTTGTACCTCCCATCATAAATGAATAGTTAGCAAATGACTTAGTAGACGCTATTTCGTACTTCTGTTCTAATAATTCTTGAGTCACAGCATTAGGTACTGTATTCGGTTGCTCTATAAAAGAAGTAATCCCTCCAGCAATAGCTGCTCTAGATTCAGATTCTATATCACCTTTATGAGTCAATCCTGGTTCTCTAAAATGCACTTGATCATCAATCATTCCAGGAATAACATAATTCCCTTTTGCATCAACAACAGTTACATCATCAGAAACTTCGATATTAGGAGCTACTTTTGCAATAAAGCCATTCTCGATTAGAACATCCGCTTCTACAATAGTCCCTTCATTTACGACTTTTCCGTTTTTAATTAAATAGTGTGTCATTATAGTGTGTTTAGTAGTTTACGTATACGTAGATTAATAACGCCAAAAACAGCTTCTTTAATAATTCCTCCAGACATTTTAGATTCGCCTCTCGTCCTATCTGTAAAAATAATAGGCACTTCCGTAATCGAAAAGTTCTTTACATAAGTACGATACTTCATCTCGATCTGAAAAGCATACCCAACAAAGCGCACCTTATCAAAATCAAAACTCTCTAATACTTTGCGTGAAAAACAAACAAAGCCTGCTGTCGTATCTTTAATTTTCATCCCAGTTATCATTCTAACATAAATAGAAGCTCCATAAGACAACAAAACACGGTTTAACGGCCAATTCACCACATTAACACCTGTAACATATCTAGAGCCAATCGCTAAGCCTTGATTCGCTTTACAAGCTTCTAAAAGTTTAGGAAGGTCATTCGGATTATGAGAGAAATCCGCGTCCATTTCAAATACATAGTCATAGTCACGTGCCAAGGCCCATCTAAAACCATGGACATAAGCAGTACCTAGCCCATTCTTACCTTCTCTCTTCTCTAAAAACAAAGATTCGGGATACTTACTTTGCAACTCTTCAACTACAGCTGCAGTACCATCAGGGGAATTATCATCAACAATCAGAACATGAAAATGCTGAGGCAATGCCATAACAGCATCGATAATCAATTCTATATTTTCAATTTCATTATACGTTGGTATAATGACAAGTCCTGACTCCATTTTTTAAAACGTTTGCCACAAAAATAACCTTTTTCTAGAAAGTTATCACTTAAATAAAATACAAAGTCAATCTAAAAGGTTTTTTTGCTAATTTTGCAGATATTATGGAGAATCTAATACTTATCGAGCGTGTACTCCCTAGTAAAGATTGGGCAACAGTCCTATTCTTTATCGGATTCTCTATTATTGCAGTTAACCGTACCATCTTCGGCGTACGTTTTTCTGAGTTTACAAAACTAGCAGCATCGAATAAGTACTTAAAGATTTATAAGGATAATACAAACTTAAGAAATAGTTTCACTTTATCTTTTTTACTTGTACAGCTTATATCGATTACTTTCTTTATACAAATAACATTAAAAGCTTTCGAACTCATACCAGATTACAGTTTTGGTTCATTCTTAATGCTTTTAAATTTTGTAACCACCTTTATCATCGGAAAGTATTTAATAGATAAGATTATATCAACAACATTTGGTATAGACGAATTTTCGGATGCGTTAAATCTACAAAAAGCTACCTATCGAAATTATATCGGAATGTTACTGTTAGCAGTAGACGTTCTTTTATTCTACAACAATATAACCAACAAACTTATAATCGGATTCATGTTGATTGCATTAATCGCAACAAATATCCTTTTATACGTTCTTTTTATAAAAAACAACCAAAAATCAATAATGAATAAGGTGTTCTATTTTATTTTGTATCTTTGCACCCTTGAAATAGCTCCTTATCTATTATTATATTTCTGGTTAAAAGATTACGGAGCATTATAAGAAAAAGTACAATTATGAAAGTGAAAACAATTTTGGTTTCTCAACCAGAGCCTAAAGTAGAAAACTCACCTTACTTCGAATTAGAGCAGAAATTCAAAGTAAAAATTGACTTTAGACCCTTCATCCACGTAGAAGGTGTACCAGCCAAAGAGGTAAGACACCAAAAGATTGATTTAAACAATTACACTGCTATTATTTTAACAAGTAAGAACTCTGTAGACCACTTTTTCCGCGTAGCAGAAGAAATGAGATATAAAGTTCCTGAAACGCTTAAGTATTTCTGTCAGTCAGAGGCGGTAGCATATTATTTACAAAAATATGTAGTATACCGTAAAAGAAAGATTTATGTAGGTCAGAAAGACTTTGCAGAATTAGCTCCTTTGATTAAGAAGTATAAAGATGAGACCTTCTTACTTCCTGCATCAGATCAATTAAATCACGATGTACCAACTACTTTAAATGATTTAAAAGTAAATTGGACTCCAGGTACATTCTATCGTACTGTTATGAGTGACTTATCAGATTTAGCAGATGTGAAATATGATGTTTTAGCTTTCTTTAGTCCTACAGGTATTAAATCTCTATTCAAAAATTTCCCTGACTTTAGTCAAGACAATACGAGAATAGCTGTATTTGGAACTACAACGCAAAAAGAAGCTTTAGACAATAACTTAAGAGTAGACATCATGGCTCCTGCACCAGGAACACCGTCTATGACTATGGCATTAGAAAAGTACATTCAACAAGTAAATAAATAATATCTATTTATATCATAAAAAACCACCTCTATGAAGAGGTGGTTTTTTTATACTTATTAAATAAGAGTTCACTGCTTAATTAAGAGCAAAAAAAAGGAGATGATTACATCATCTCCTTTTTTCTATAGCTATAATTATATTATAATTGAGGTCCAGCAGCTACTAGCGCTTTACCTTCGTCATTATTAGAATATAACTTAAAGTTTTCTATGAATAATCCAGCTAATTCTTTTGCTTTCTCTTCCCATTCAGAAGCATTAGCATACGTATTACGAGGATCTAGAATAGTAGTATCTACACCTTCTAAAGCTGTTGGTACAGCGAAGTTATAGATAGGCACGATAGTAGTCTCAGCATTCTCGATAGAACCGTCTAAGATACGATCAATGATAGCTCTAGTATCTTTAATAGAGATACGCTTACCAGTACCATTCCATCCTGTATTTACCATATAAGCAGTAGCATTGTGCTCTTCCATTTTCTTCACTAACTCTTCACCGTATTGAGTTGGGTGTAGAGATAAGAAAGCCTTACCGAAACAAGCAGAGAATGTAGGTTCTGGTTTAGTTACTCCACGCTCAGTACCTGCTAACTTAGCAGTAAATCCTGATAAGAAGTAGTATTTAGTTTGCTCTGGAGTTAACTTAGAAACTGGAGGCATTACACCAAAAGCATCTGCAGTTAAGAAGATAACTTTAGTAGCATGTCCAGCTTTAGACACAGGCTTAACAATATTCTCGATATGTTCGATTGGGTAAGATACACGTGTATTTTGTGTTACAGAACCATCGTTAAAGTCAATAATACCATTAGCATCAACAGTAACGTTCTCTAATAAAGCATCACGACGGATAGCACCATAGATATCTGGCTCATTCTCTTTGCTCAAGCTGATTGTCTTAGCGTAGCAACCTCCTTCGAAGTTAAATACACCTTCATCATCCCATCCGTGCTCATCGTCTCCGATTAACTCACGTTTTGGGTCAGTTGATAAAGTTGTTTTACCTGTACCTGATAATCCGAAGAAAACAGCTACATCACCATCTTTACCTTTGTTAGCAGAACAGTGCATAGCAGCCATTCCTTGAAGAGGTAAGTAGTAGTTCATCATTGCGAACATACCTTTTTTCATCTCACCACCATACCAAGTACCACCGATAACTTGAATCTTCTCAGTCAAGTTGAACGCGATATAAACCTCAGAGTTTAATCCGTAATCTTTATAGTCTTTGAAAGTAGTTTTAGAACCGTTCATTACTACGAAGTCTGGCTCACCGAAGTTAGCTAACTCTTCTGCAGTAGGACGGATAAACATATTAGTTACGAAGTGCGCTTGCCACGCTACTTCCATAATAAATCTAACTTTTAAACGAGTATTCTCGTTAGCTCCACAAAACGCATCAACAACGAATAATCTTTTTCCAGATAACTGATTAACAGTATTCTCTTTTAAAGCATTCCAAGTTCTGTTATCGATTGGTTTGTTGTCATTTGGAGATTCTGGTGAATTCCACCATACTGTGTTTTCTGTAACTGAATCTTTAACGATGTACTTATCTTTAGGAGAACGTCCTGTAAACTCTCCAGTCATTACGTTAACTGCACCTAGCTCAGTTACAACTCCTTTATCATACCCTGTTAAGTTAGGGTTAGTTTCTTCATTATATAAAACGTCGTACGAAGGATTATAAATTACCTCTACAACATCTTTAATACCATATTTTTCCAGTGAAATTGATTCAGAAATATCCATTTTCATTATTTAGGTTGTGTATTAATTTGTTTGCAAACTTAGAAATAAATTTAAAATATAAATATACAAAAGAATTATTTAATCATGTTTTTACTTTTATACGCCTGAATTCCAGCGTATAGCCATGCAACAATGAACAATACTCCTCCTACAGGAGTAATTGGACCAATAACTCTTAAGTCTATGGTTATCATATCTTTAAAGGTAAGAAGGTATATAGAACCGCAGAAAAACAATATTCCAAACAAAACCAGATACATAACTATTTTTTTAGCCTTGTCTGAAAATATTCCGCATATACCTATAAAAAGTAAAAAAAGTGCGTGGTACATTTGATAACGAACGCCTATTTCAAAAGTAGCTACTTGAGCCTCTGTTACAACTTTCTTTAGACCATGAGCTCCAAAAGCTCCTAGCATAATACCAATTGCGCCGATTATAGCAGCTATAAATATAACTTTTCGTCCCATTTATTTTTCTTTCAAATATACAACTTATCAGACAAATAGCACATTAAAAATTTTGTAGAATTTAATCTATTTATTGAACTACTAATTTTTGTATCTTGAAAAACCAACTAGAATATTATGACAAAAGAAATTTTAATAGTAGGAGCAGGTAGATCCAGCTCTTCATTAATCAAGTATCTCTTGGACAAATCAGACTCAGAGAACTTACACCTTACTATAGGGGATTTATCTCTAGAATCCGCGAAGCAAAAAGCGATGAATCATCCTAATGCTACGGCGATCGCATTTGACCTATTCAACGAAACAGAAAGACAAACCTTAGTACAGAAAGCAGACATTGTAGTTTCTATGTTACCTGCCATACATCACTTAGAACTAGCTAAAGACTGTGTGAAGTATAAAAAACACATGGTTACGGCATCTTACATCAGCCCTGCTATGCAAGAACTCAATGAGGAAGTAACTAAAAACAACCTCATCTTCATGAACGAAATAGGCTTAGATCCAGGGATAGACCACATGAGTGCGATGAAAATTATACATGATATCGAAAGAAAAGGAGGGAAAGTCATCTCTTTTGAATCTTTCTGTGGTGGACTAATCGCTCCAGAATCTGACAACAATCTATGGAATTACAAATTCACTTGGAACCCTCGCAATGTAGTATTAGCTGGACAAGGTGGTGCAGCTAAATTCTTACAAGAAGGCCAATATAAATACATCCCTTACAACAAAGTATTTAGACGTACTGAGTTTTTAGATGTAGAAGGATATGGAAAGTTCGAAGCTTACGCCAATAGAGATTCTCTAAAATACAAAGATGTCTATGGACTTCGTGATGCTAAAACCATCTTTAGAGGTACGATCAGAAGAGTAGGATACTCTAGAGCCTGGAATCTTTTTGTAGAATTAGGAATAACAGATGATAGCTATACTATAGATAATTCTGAAGAGATGACCTATAGAGAGTTTATCAACTCCTACTTGCCCTACCACCCTACAGATACTGTAGAGACCAAACTAAGATTAGCACTAGGTATTGACCAAGATGACATTATATGGGACAAGCTACTAGAGCTAGACTTGTTCAACCCAACTAAAAAAATAGGATTAAAGAAAGCGACTCCTGCACAAATCTTAGAAAAGATCTTAAGTGATTCTTGGTCACTGAGTCCTGAAGATAAAGACATGATCGTGATGTATCACAAGATAGGATACGAACTACATGGACAGAATCACCAGATAGACTCACGTATGGTCTGTATAGGAGATAATCAGATCTACACTGCTATGGCTAAGACAGTAGGTCTTCCTGTAGCGATCGCTACTCTAAAAATCTTAAAAGGAATCATCACTACACCAGGTGTACAGATGCCTATAGAAGAGGAAGTATATACTCCTATCCTAAAAGAATTAGAAGAGAATGGCATTCACTTTATAGAAGAAGAAGTTCCTTATTCAGGATATAACTAACTAAAAAAAGCTCCAGTATCGGAGCTTTTTTTCACTATCTTATTTCGGGATAGAACTAATCAATCCTTTTGTGTACACAGTCTTAGGGTGAGCATACAACTCATCTGCCTCGCCTATTTCCTCTATCTTACCTTTATTCATCACCATCACCTGATCAGACATATACTTCACTACAGACAAATCATGGGAGATAAATATATAAGTAAAATTATACTTATCCTTCAAATCGTTTAGTAGATTCAATACCTGAGCTTGTACAGATATGTCTAGTGCAGACACAGACTCATCACATATGATCAGTTTAGGTTGTACTGCTATCGTCCTAGCGATACCGATACGCTGTCTCTGTCCTCCAGAGAACTCATGTGGATAACGGTTAAATACAGATTCGTCTAGCCCCACTCGGTATAGTATTTCTATCACTCTCTCCTTTCTATCCGCATCACTACTTCCTATCTTGTGTACTTTCATAGGTTCTAGAATAGCTTCTCCTACAGTCAGACGAGGGTTTAAAGACGAATACGGATCTTGGAATATAATCTGTATATCTTTTCTAAACACCCTAAACGTCTTAGAAGAAAGCTTCGTGATGTCTTGCCCTTTATAGAATATCTGCCCTTTAGTGGCTCTATCGAGTTGTAGGATAACATTGCCTAATGTAGACTTACCACACCCACTCTCACCTACTAGTCCAAGTGTCTCACCTTCATATACATTAAAACTAATATCTTGTAGCGCGTGGAATACACCTTTTTTAAACAGTCCTCCGTTAATGACATAATCCTTGAACACATTCCTAATCTCTAGCAACGGAGCATTACTATATAACTTTTCTAATCTATCTTTTCTATCCTCAGTAGTCACCACATCTCTCACCACCTTATTATTCAGAAAGTCTCCTATCGTTGACAGTCTTTTTAATCGCTCTGTAAGAGAAGGTCTAGACGCTACTAAGGCTTTAGTATACATATCTTGTGGATTGTTAAACACTTCTGTTGACTTTCCTTGTTCTACGATATCCCCTTTATACATCACTAGAATACGGTCGCTGATAGACGACACTAGATTCAAGTCATGAGAGATAAATAAGATACTCATCTTATTATCGCGTTGTAGGTCTTTCAGTAGATTAATGATTTCGTTTTGCACAGTCACATCTAATGCTGTCGTAGGCTCATCCGCTATCAGTAGCTTAGGCTTGCACGCTACAGCCATAGCGATCATGACTCTTTGCTTTTGTCCACCAGAGATTTGGTGAGGGTATTTAGTATAAACTTGATTAGGATTAGGCAATTTAACTCTATCGAAAAGGCGTAACACCTCTTCTCTTAAAGCCTTCCCCCTGAGCGAAGTATGCTCTCGAAGTATCTCAGCCACCTGTTCGCCACAAGTAATAGAAGGGTTTAGAGCACTCATCGGCTCCTGAAATATCATTGATATCTGAGCTCCACGCAACAGTCGGAACTCACTATCTGTATTATGCGTAATATCTTTTCCTTCAAACACGATATTACCCGAGCTAATACGAGATATTTCTCGAGGCAATAGCCCCATTAACGCAAGTGATGTAACTGACTTACCAGAACCCGACTCTCCTACTACACCAAGAATCTCGTTAGCATAGATATCAAAAGAGCTACTTTTGATAATAGTATTCCAAGATTTCTCTTTCAGAAAATCGATTTGTAAATCCTTTACAGATAATATAGGTATATCTTCTTTCATTTTTTATATTCAGTACGATCACTAGAATAACAAAAATATATAATAATTGTGATATAGTATAAGCTATCTAATAAACTAATTAAACATCTATACTATACCACAATTTTTACAGAATATACGGACATACTACGCTACTTTTACTTGGTCATATTCCTTGACTAACGTAACGATAGTAGGAGTTTTTTCTTTAAAATTTGCAAACATTGGGCAAGCTGATTTTACAGCATCTAGCCATTCTTTTAGCAACACTATAGATGCCTCAGAAGTAGGTTTTACGATTACATCTACTCTGTTGAAGTGGTCTAAGCTATCCTTTTCGAAGCCTTCCCCTTTTATCACACCAGACACTTCTATCTGAATAGATTTTAGATCTAACCCCAATGTATTACCGACTAATTTTCCCACTGCGTGGATACTACCTGCTAGCTTAGCTAATAATAACTCTGCAGAGTTCGCATTCACGTCTCTTACTAATTCTCTTCCATCTTTCACTGTGAAAGAGTAGTTGGCTGTTTTTACAGCGAATTGTTGTTCTCTTACTGAGAAGCCCAACACTTTTAAAACTTTACTTTCCATTCTTTTAATTATTTATAAAATTGACACTATACAAAAAGGTCCCTTCAGCTATCTGCCAAAAGGACCTTCTTATTTATTCTTAACTATAAAAATAGTATGATCAAAACAAGCTATCTCTCTTGGCTACGTATGTATACATCAAACGCTTAGGAAAACAAATTCCCTTATACGATGTTGACGTTAATAGATTATAGACTAAATTCATTACTTTATTTTTATATGTTTCTTTCTTAAAAAAAAATAAGCCCCTGTGAGGTACAGAGGCTTATTAAATATCTTTATACTTATCCAAAGACAGCTCTATACCATAAACGATGCATTCTTCTTAGAGAATACACATTTTGTTGAATAAACCATATTTGAATAAATTTTCTGCATTACTATTTCCTTATTTGAAGTCAAAATTAGAAAAAAATTATTTTAACAACAAGCACTAACCAATGTTTTTTAATATTTCTTTAACTTAAACAGAAAATATCTCGCTCTGACTTAATAGTTCCTCACGCTTAAATCTCAGCAAAACCTGTGCCACTGCTACCACATCTTTCTCACAATACACGATAATTCTGTCAATATCTTTATCTTCATAATACACCTTAGCCACCTCACTCCCGTCTATATCGTCTTTAGGCGAGGGTATACCTAATATTCTAGTCAAAAGCCTTAAAGATGTAAAATGTTTATAATCTCCTATCTTCCACATTTCCATGGTATCTAGATGATTTACTTCCCACGGTTTTTTCCCAATAATACACAGTTTGTTGGGGATTTTTACCTCATTTATCAACATCCGCCTCACAACAAAGGGAATGTCAAATTCCTTAATATTATGCCCACATAGAACGCGAGTAGGATCATTAAAATATTCGTCTATTAAATTAGAAAATTCTTGTAACAGACGGCGTTCCTCTCCTGCAAAGGATTTGACTCTAAACTGTCTATCTCCATTCTTATAAGTAAAATATCCCACTGAGATACATACCACCTTACCAAACTCTGCCCAAATCCCTGCACGTTCATAAAACTCCGCTGCAGTCTGCCCATCTCTTCTCTGATAAGCCGTCTTGATATCAAACAGATCTTGCATCTCCTCATCTAGATCATTAAAAGCAGGCACTTCAGGCACTGTCTCAATATCAAAAAAGAGTAGGCTATCTAGCATCACATTTCTAAGCATATCTTATTTCCTTTGGTTCAACATATTATAAGCCTCATCGATATAAGTGTACAGATCGTTACTATGAGGATCTTCCTCTGTCTGTAATCCCTTTAAGTGTCCTAGACGCACAATGATCACATTATCCTTAGGAGACACAATCACGAACTGTCCTAAATGACCTCGCATATAGAAGAAATCTTGTCCCTTGTGATTCACTAACCACCAACCATAGCCATACTCAGGCGCATCTTTAAAACGTGGGGTAATTGACTTTCTAATAAATGCGCTATCTAATATCTTATCACCGTTCCACAGCCCCTCGTCTTTATACAACTTACCAAACCTAGCAAAATCACGCGCATTACTCGTAAAACAACAGTATGACTTCTCTACCCCATCCCCTTCATGGTCTAGCTGCCATAACGCTGGATTCTCTGCTCCCATAGGCTTCCAGAAATATTCTGATATATAATCAGTCATATATTTACCAGTAGCTTTCTCTAGTACCATCGTCAATAGCTCTGTATCTCCACTTTTATAAATAAACTCTTGTCCAGGCTTATCCTTTATCTCTAAGCCTAGCATTACATTTCTCAGATCTTTATCAAAATAAGCTCTCGTCACCACTGAGAACGGACTGTAATATGCCTCATCCCAATCTAATCCTGATGCCATAGAAGATAGATCTCCTACCGTTACTTCATCTTTATACTTCCCTTTTAGCTCTGGTAAAAATTCTATTACCTTCTGATCTAAGCTCTTGATCTCACCTCTCTGTAATGCCTTACCTAAGGCAGCAGATACGATACTCTTAGCCATCGAGAAGGAGTTGGTATAAGAGTCCTTTCCATACCCGTCATAATAAGCCTCGTAGAAGATACTATCATTCTTGATGACTAAATAAGCTATAGACTCTAGTTCTTTATGGGTATTCTCTAAGTTGTCACTCGCTTTTATAGTATTATAATCCTTCGTGAATGCCCATGGCTGTCCTACATCATTCTTAATCTCCCTAGTCGGAAAATATTTATAATCATCTAAGAACGCTGTCTTATATCCATTAAAGTATATGGTACGCACCGCCGTAAAGAGATAATCCACTTTAAATATATACATCAGTGCTACTACCAGTGCTATCAAAATCACTAGCCACTTCAGAACTTTCTTTAATACCTTCATAATAGTTTAAATAATTGGTTCCTATAAATTTAGAAAAATAAATCACTTCTTTAACGGTTATTTTTAATAACACCTTTTAATATGATTACATCACGATGACTCTATTTGGAGTATTTGGCTATTAATTACCTTTTTGACCTATTATAAAGTTCTACATAGAGGATAATCTCCTCTATATCAACACTTCTTATTTATTAATGCAATTTCTGTTCGGATAGTGTTCGGAAATACCAAGTAAATACTAGGGTTAAGAGGTGTTTTTGCGAACTGTACTAATTCTCTATCCGAACCATCTATACAGTAGATCTACAGTATATATCGCTATTTACGGTCTAAGCAAACTCTAAATAGGCTAATAATCATAAAACTACAGGAGTATTTGGTCAACGTTCAATCTAGGATTATATTTGTGCCTTTAATTATTACTTGAATTTCGATTATGCATTTTATATCACCAGAGTTAGAGGATTATGCGGCAAGACACTCAGAAAATGAGCCTGAGTTATTAGCCAAACTAGATAAAGAAACGTACCAAAAAGTACTACAGCCTAGAATGCTGAGTGGTCACTTCCAAGGTCGTTTTTTGAGTATGATCTCTAAGCTAGTTAACCCTCAGCACATATTAGAGGTAGGTACATTCACCGGATATGCTACACTATCACTAGCAGAAGGGCTGAGAGCTGATGGTACTATCGATACAATAGATGTAAACGAAGAGTTAGTAGACTTTCAACGAAAATACTTCGATATGTCTGACTATGGGCATCAGATCACTCAGCACTTAGGTAGTGCATTAGACATTATCCCTACTTTAGATAAGAAGTTTGACCTAGTATTTCTAGATGCAGATAAAAAGAATTACACAAACTACTTTCACCTCATCATCGAGAAGATGAATAAGGGAGGAATCATCCTATCTGATAATGTCCTATGGTCTGGTAAGGTAGTAGAAGATATCAAATGGAATGATAGAGCTACTATAGAGATCGATCAGTATAATAAATTACTAAAAGAAGATCCTCGTGTAGAGACGATACTATTACCAATAAGAGATGGACTAACAGTATCAAGAGTACGATAACAAAAAAGGCTTAGAATCTAGATTCTAAGCCTTTTTTTAATGTTAGTTAGACTAACTTATATTTCTTCTCTACCCATTTAAATCCTTGGTAGAATAATGTTCCTGAGATAATTCCTGCACACATTCCTACGAAAATGTCTGTAGGGAAATGCAATGACAAGTAGATTCTACTATATGCAAATACGAGTGGGAATATAAATACTAAAAACGCGTACTTATAATACCTTCTCAATATTAAAAATAAAAATAGCATAGTCGCAGTAGAGTTAGAGGCATGACCTGAGAAGAAACTCAGTGAGCTACTGCACTTCACTACTCTAAGCATCGCTTTAATATCTTCTGTACTACACGGTCTAGGGCGACCTACTGTACTTTTGACTAGATTAGTAGATTGATCTGTAAAGGCGATAAGCCCTGCTATGAACAGTAGGATAATACCCAGTGTCTTTAGTGATACTTTCTTATATACTAGATACAGTAATAAGAGGTAAAACGGAAGCCAGTTAAACTGCTTCGTGATAAATAACCAAAATGGGTCAAATGTAGGAGTACCTAAGTTGTTTAAGAACAACATTAGTTCCTTATCCCATTGCACAATTGTTTCTAACATTAAAGTTGTCTTTTTATTGGCCCTGTAATATTCTCAATGTCCTCTTTCTGCTTCTCTACTTCATTCTGAATATCCTTCATAGGATTAATATCTATATCGAAGGTCTCTGTTATATCTTTTTTAATACCAGATTCTTCTGCGCTTTTATTGATTTCGTGTTTGATATCGTTTGTTGCATTCTTTAACTGAGCCATAAACTTACCAAAGGTACGTGCCATCTCTGGAACCTTATCAGAACCAAACAACATTAAAATTATAATAATGATGAAAAATATTTCACCCCCTCCGATTCCAAACATAAATATTCGTTTTTCTATTTATAAGGTTACAAATCTACGAAGTTTATTAAATTCTCACATAGATTTTATCTAAAACCATTTGTTAAACTATTCTATCTTAGTCTGCTTCACTTCTAGATCTAACTTCTCATGGATCAGTTCGATAAACTCTAAGGCAAGTTCTCCAGCCCTACTAGCGACTTTCTTTTCATCTACTATATTCGTGTTCAGAATAGAAGCCATTAGTTCATCTGTAGCCACATAATAAGCAAACCCGTAAACATAATCTTTAGGAATGCTGTAATCTTTAGTCAGCTTCTCTGGGCTAATATACATTAAGAACTTATCTTTTCGTCCTTCTTGTCTTTCATAAGCTAATGCTTTCTTCAGCATCTTAGTACGTCCTGAGATCATATTCACTATCGCATCTACAGAGATCAGTCCACTTCCTGTAGTAGCGGTATATAACTTACGCTCAGCTGGTGTACGTATCTTAGTCCCTTTAGGGATTAGCCCTAGAGATTCTGAAGTGATCTTCGTGATCACTATTTCGTCTAATTCATAATAGAGTGAGTTAGGCTCTAGTGGTATTAAAATAATATCTCTCTTTAAATCTATATCATCTAACTGATGTCTATATCCTAGAAAAACAGGTCCTGAAAACATAATCGTATCATTCTCCTGTGCCTTCAGTTTAAAATATCCTCCAGGAGCAGTCATCGTAGACTCTCCAGTATTAATATTCGCTACATATACCCCATCTAATCTCTTCGTTCTAGATACAATCTTACCATCTATCATCTTTCTTTCTTGCGCGAAAACAACAGAAAAGTTCAATATTAATAGAAAGGCTACAAATATTCTCATCATTCCTTAATTATAATTGTAAAAATATTCCATTCTATAGGATACACAAATTTTACCCTCGCAAACTTATGTTAAATAAAACAATGTGCTTATAAACACTATAACTGATCCTGTTTAAATAACGACCTATAACTAGATAAATCACTTATTTAATCGCTCTGCCCCGGTACTTGTTGTTCTAATTCTTTAAAAGGTCTGTCCTTAATCACTTCTAAGAAGTCGACTGCTACAGGAGCAATCACTGTCTCTAGGTAAGTCATATCTACAGGTGTTACCTCTAGTGCTTCTTTTACCTTCTCATCGTTCACTGCATAAAGAGCAAAACTCTCTACGTAGTCATAAGGTATCTTATATTTATCAACCAATAGCTCATCACTTACGTAGTCTAAAAATTTATCTGCTCTAAACCCGGCACGCTCATAGACCAGCGCTTTCTTAAGCATCTTCGTTCTACCGTTGAGCATATTGATTAAAGGTGCGATAAGACCAGAAGTAGCATAAGCTAGCTGTCGCTCCATAGGACTAGGTCCTTTAGACTTATATGTATATTTAGGATATGGAGACTTACTCTTTTTCGTAACAACTATTTCGTCCAATACCTCTCCTGTAGTATTTCTTTCTAAAGAAAACAGAACAAGGTCTCTGTTTAAATCTACTTCAGTAATCATATACACATGTAATAGGTATGATAAACTAACGAATCTCAAAGTATCATTCGCTTCCCCCTGCAGACTGAAGTATCCCTTATCATCTGAAAATACAGAAGTTCCTTTAGAAGCATTAAGAACTAACACTTCATCTCTATCGCCATCTCTAAAAAGAATTTTTCCATTTAACGTTTTTAATCCTTCTTGAGCTAATACAAGTTCTCCCACAAGAAAAGTTACTATAATGGCAATGTCTTTTATATTCTTCATATACTAATTTATAAAGTGTTCACTTCTAAGCAAGCAAAGCATTAATCTGCTCTACTCACATTCCTAAAACTCAAAATAAGTATTCAATAAAACTTTCATCTAACCAGCCCTCATCTATCTCTATTACCTCAATGCCACCCCACGCTACTTCAGTCTCTAATGACTCAGAGGTGATCAAAAGAAGAGAAGTTACACCTCCTCTATTCTTCTAAAACAAGCAAATACTACAAGACTAGGAAGAAGTATAAGTAAGCTATAATAGATTATTTTGTCTTCGTTTTGACCATTTCTAGAAAATCTAATACAACTGGAGCTATCATTCTTTCTAAGAATTTAGTATCAATTATCGTAGCATTCACGATATTTCTTATCTCTTCTCTAGACACAGCATAGTATGCAAAGCTCTCTACATAATCAGGAGGTATCTTATAATACTCTACTAACCTTTCTTCGTCTATCGTGTTTAACAACTTACTTACTCTGAAGTCCTCCCTCTCATATGCTAGATTCTTCTTAAGCATGGCAGTCCTACCAGATAATAAATTCACCAGTGGATCTAATATTCCTGTAGTAGCTGTTCTGAGCTTTCGTTCTGCAGGAGTATATCTTTTCGTATATTTATTTGTAAATCCTTGTCCTCCTGCATCTACTTTAGTGATTAGAATCTCGTTTAATCTCGTACTTAAATCAGGCAAGGGTTCTAAGGGAAATAAGAGCACACCTCCCTTCATATCTGCTTCTGCTATGATATAAGTATATTCCATATGGTATACACTACTAAATCGTATAGTATCTTGTGGTTCTCCATATATATCAAAATAACCTTTCTTATCCGCTAATGCCGTTTTGTTTCTATTGATATTAGTGACCACCGTCCCATCTAAATCACCTCCACGAGTGACTAGCTTACCACTTATCATCCCTCCCTGATCTTGACCGAAACAGTGACCTATCCCAGTTAATAAGAGTAATAAAGTCGATAACTTCTGAATTATATTCATTACAATACTTCTATTTATTGGAAGACAATGCTCTGCCTTGACAGCCTTCTTTATATTATACTAAATATGACCTTGTACACATATCATATTTCTTCTTCCTTCTTATTCTTAATCATTTCTAGAAATTCAAATACCACTGGTGTAAGTTCTCTTTCTAATTCATTGACATTAACCATTCCTACATTGAGTAACTCTTTTATTTCTGTTTTTTCTACTGCATAATACGCAAAACCCTCCACATAATCTAAAGGTATTTGATAGTAATCAACTAATCGTTCGTTAGTAACCACTTCTATCAGCTTATCTACTCTGTGGTCTGTCTTCTCATAAGCAAGGTTCTTCTTAAGCATACTCATTCTCCCTGACAGCATATTTACAAAGGGATCTATTGGTATCATTCCTCCACCTGTTTTAGCAGTTCTAAGCTTGCGTTCTGCAGGAGTATATCTTCTTGTATACTTATCTGTAAAGCCTAGTGCATCACTATCTATCTTCGTGATGACAATATCGTCAAGTCTATTGATGCTGTATAACGGTTCTAATGGAAATAGTACAGGACTGCGCTTGATATCAAATTCGTTAACTACATACTGATACTCTGTATGATTAGGACCGATAAATCTTATCGTATCATTAATATGACTGCGAATAGAGAAATACCCCTTATCATCAGATAATACAGAAATGTCCTTTGAAGAATTTAGAATCACTATTCCTTCAAAGTTTCCGTCTCTAGTCACTATTTTTCCATTAAGAACGGATGGGGAGTCCTGAGCAAAACAAATACTGCTTATCAAAAGCAGGATTATACTCAAGGCGTTTTGAGCATGGTTCATGATAGTGTTTTTTAGTTAGGTGAACATTTGCAGGTGAAAAGGCAAATGTTCTATTTAAACGACTTATTTTTACAAAAATTATTTATCCACATGAAAAATCTAATTATTGCGAGTACTTCTACCATATATAATGGGACTTATCTAGAGTACTTATTACCTACATTAAAAGAACATTTTAAGAACATATCTACTTTATTATTTATCCCTTATGCACGTCCAGGAGGCATCACGCATGATCAATATACAGAAAAAGTAAGAACCGCTTTTGCTACTATCAATATTGATGTCAAAGGAATACACGAGTACACTAACCCTGTAGAAGCTGTACAACAAGCAGAGGGAATCTTCACAGGAGGAGGAAACACCTTCTTATTAGTACAACAACTATATAAAAACAATGTACTGAATGCGGTAATAGATGTTGTAAACAACGGAACGCCATATCTAGGATGTAGTGCAGGAAGTAATATCTGTGGGCTTACAATGGAAACGACTAATGATATGCCTATCGTATACCCACCTTCATTCAAGACATTTGGTTTCGTACCCTTTAACCTAAACCCTCATTACCTAGACCCTATCGAAGGTTCGACTCACATGGGAGAAACTAGAGAAACACGTATCAATGAGTTCCACGCTTTTAATACACAACCTGTAGTAGGGCTTAGAGAAGGTAGTTGGTTAGAAGTAAAAGGTGACCGAATCACTCTAAAAGGTGAATTAGACGCTAGAATATTTGAGCAAAATAAAGAAGCTTATGAAGTAAAAACTAATACAGACTTAAGCCATCTTAACTAAACAAAAAAAGCCCTAACAAATGTTAGGGCTTTTTTTATAGAGCGGAAGACGAGGCTCGAACTCGCGACAACCAGCTTGGAAGGCTGGAGCTCTACCAACTGAGCTACTTCCGCAGATGATGTTATTTTAAAACCTACATCAGGTTTGTAGAGCGGAAGACGAGGCTCGAACTCGCGACAACCAGCTTGGAAGGCTGGAGCTC
>NZ_DAMANB010000002.1:0-166344 GCF_032073645.1 Myroides sp. | reverse complement strand
TACCAACTGAGCTACTTCCGCTTTTGTGGATGCAAATATAATGCTATTTTTAATTTTGATGCAAGCATTTTTGTTGATTTTTTTAAATAATTCTTCAATTAAATGTTTTCTATCATAATATCAAATAGATGCAAAAATGTTCCTACTATAAAATACATCTTATATAGACGCCATCTAAATAATTAAGAAACTTTTAAGTTTGGTTGGTTCGGTAATTACAAAACTAACCGTATATTTGCATCTCTCAAAACATTAAAGTAAAATGCAATACGACCAAAATTTAGTAGACTTATTCCAAGATTATTGCGCTCACCATGAACTGGTGCACCACTTCTCACCATTAACTGCACAGATTTATACATACATTATGTTTAATAATAACAGAGATGGCGTGACTTTTGATGAATTAGTTGAAAGATTAAATGCAAGTAAGAGTTCTGTCTCTACAAGTTTAAATCTATTGATTTCGAATAACCAAATTGAGCATTTCAATAAGATTGATGAAAGAAAAAGATACTTCAGATTGAACCCTAACTATATGACTCTAAGATTACAAATCATTAGAGATGTATTAGAACGTGAGCATGCATTGTGTCTTAAAATGCTTAAATTCGTTGATGAAGGTGTTTTAAAAACAGACAATTGCAACAATAAAGTAGAACTTTATATAGATCATTTAGCAAAAAGTAAAAGTCATTTAGCAGATACAATAGAAAAATTAAAAAGTACAAATTAAGTAATTATATGAAACGTTATTTACAATCGATCACTTTCGCTGCAATCGCTATCACTGTAGCGTCATGCGGAAATAAAGATCAACAGCAAGGGGGACCTCAGGCATTACCTTACAAAGTAATCGAAGTACCTACTCAAAATGTAACAGGTTATAAAAACTACCCTACTAATATCCAAGGGAAAGTTGCTAGTAGCGTTCGTGCTAAAATAGCTGGATACATTCAAGAAGTTTATGTAGACGAAGGTGCAATCGTTAGAAAAGGACAACCTCTATTTAGACTTGAGACGAACACTTTAAACGAAAGTGCTGATGCAGCTAAAGCAGCAATCAGAACAGCTGAAGCTCAAGTTAATGTTGCTCAAGTAAACGTTGACAAATTAGTACCTCTGGTAAACAAAGGGATTATCAGTAAAATCCAGTTAGAAACTGCTGAAGCTAACTTAGCTAGTGCAAAGAGTCAAGTAGCTAATGCTAAAGCACAACACAAAAGTATAGTTGCTAATATTGACTACGCTGTGGTTAAAAGCCCTATCGATGGTATTGTAGGACAAATTAACTTCCGTGAAGGGGCATTAGTAAGCCCTAGTGACCCTCAACCGTTAACTGTAGTATCAGATGACAGTAGTGTATTTGCTTATTTCACACTTAATGAAAAAGAATACTTCGATTTCTTAGAAAAAATAGAAGGTAAATCTTTAAAAGAGAAATTAAGTCACTTACCTACAGTAAAATTACAGTTAGCTAATGGACAAGTGTATGAAGAACCTGGTAAAATCGAAACTATCTCAGGTCAAATTAATCCAACTACGGGTACAGTACAGTTAAGAGCTGCTTTTAACAACCCTAACAGATTGTTGGCTAATGGTAATAGTGGTACCTTATTATTACCTAACGAATATACTAATGTATTAGTAGTTCCTGAATCAGCTACATTCGAACAACAAGGTCAGGTATATGTATATACTGTGGCAAACGATACAGCTAAGGCTACTAAGATCGAAGTAATCGATAGAATCAACAAGTTGGCAATCGTAAAAGATGGTGTCAAAAAAGGAGAAAAAATCATTGGAACAGGATTAGGAACACTGCGCAGTGGATCTCCTATAACTCCAGTACCAGAGAAATTTGAAAAAATTAACGAAGACATCAAATCAACATTCTAAAGTATGTTAAAAACATTTATTGAAAGACCTGTATTATCTACAGTTATTTCTATACTTATAGTAATACTAGGGGTACTGGGATTAACAGTACTTCCAGTTACGCAATATCCAGATATTGCGCCGCCTACTGTACAGATTGCTGCTTCATATCCTGGAGCCAATGCTGAGACAGTAATGCAATCTGTTGTTATTCCAATTGAAGAACAGGTGAATGGGGTTGAAAACATGGACTATATTACTTCTACTGCATCGAATGATGGTAGTGCTAGTATTCAAGTTGTGTTTAAGCAAGGAGTTGACCCAGATATCGCTGCAGTAAACGTACAAAACCGTGTGGCACGTGCTACACCACTTTTACCAGCAGAGGTAACGCGTTCAGGGGTAACTACTCAGAAACAACAAACAAGTGCATTAATGTTCTTGTCTTTCTATTCGACAAGCCCTAACTACGATGCTATTTACATCCAAAACTACATGAATATTAACGTTATTCCTGTACTAAAACGTGTAAGTGGTGTTGGGGATGCACAGGCTTTTGGTTCTCGTAACTACTCTATGCGTATTTGGATTGACCCTGCTAAGATGAAAGCTTATGGATTAGTTCCTTCTGATGTTGTAAGAGTCCTAAACGAACAGAGTTTAGAGGCTGCTGCTGGTCAGTTAGGTGAAAATAATGCTGAGGCATTCCAATATGTAATTAAGTATAGTGGTAAATATAAAACGCAAGACCAATACGAAAATATCGTAGTAAAATCATTGGGTAATGGACAAGTACTATACTTGAAAGATGTCGCTAAGATAGAATTAGGTGCAATGTCTTATGTAGGTAGTTCTGAACAAAATGGACACCCTGCTGTAGCTATGGCTATCTACCAAACACCAGGTTCTAACGCTCAAGAGATTATTCAGAACTTACATACTGAACTTGAGAATATGAAGACTTCGTTCCCTGATGGTATTAATTATACAGTACTGATGGATACGAACGAATTCTTAGATGCATCTATTAGTAAAGTAATCAGCACACTTATAGAGGCATTCTTACTAGTATTCGTAGTGGTATATATCTTCTTACAGGATTTCCGTTCTACGTTAATTCCTTTAATTGCTGTACCAGTTGCAATTATAGGTACGTTCTTTTTCTTAAGTGTATTCGGGTTCTCAATTAACTTGTTAACACTGTTTGCACTTGTACTGGCCATCGGTATTGTGGTGGATGATGCCATCGTGGTAGTAGAGGCTGTGCATGCGAAGATGGAAGAGACAGGCCAAGATGCTAAAGAAGCGAGTTTAAACACCATGAGTGAGATTTCAGGTGCTATTATCTCGATTACATTAGTAATGTCTGCTGTTTTTATACCTGTAACCTTTATTCCAGGTCCTACAGGAGTATTCTATAAGCAGTTCGGTATTACACTTATTGTTGCGATTTTAATTTCGGCTGTTAACGCCTTGACCTTGAGTCCTGCATTATGTGCACTGTTCTTAACTCAACATGGAGCTCATGGAGAAGGAAAGAAAAGAAACTTTATTCAACGCTTCTTTGATGCATTCAACGTTGCATTCAACAAATTAACTCACAAATACGGTAACTCATTTAAGTTCTTATTAAAACATAAATGGACTACGTTTGCCATCTTACTTGCGTGTTTAGGTATTACATATTATGCTGCTAAAACAATGCCTAGTGGATTCGTACCAAACGAAGACCGTGGATTCATCATGGGTAATATCGAGTTACCTGCTGGTGCTTCTCAAGACCGTGTAACGAGTTTACAACAACAGTTCTCTAAAGTAGTACAGCAAATCCCAGGAGTAGAAGGGGTAACTATCGTATCAGGATTCTCATTCATCAACGGACAAGGTTCTAACTACGGTATGGCGATGATTAAGCTAGACGACTTTAAAGATAGAACTACACCTGAGTTAGCAACTGATGCGATCATTGGTAAACTGTTTGGTATCGCTGCTACACAGTTCCAAGATGCTAGAATGATTTTCTTCCAACCGCCAAGTATACCAGGTTTCGGTATGTCTTCAGGTTTTGAGATGAAATTATTAGATAAAACTGGAGGTGCACTTACTGACTTCGACCAAAAATCAAAAGAGTACTTAGCTGCATTAATGGATCGTCCTGAAATCTTGTATGCTCAGTCATCATTTAATACAAACTATGCTCAGTATGAATTAGATCTTAATATTCCTCGTGCAAAAGAATCAGGAGTATTAGTAAGTGATATTTTCTCTGCTCTTCAAGGGTATATCGGAGGTATCTATGCAGCTGACTTTACTCGTTTTGGTAAACAATACCGTGTAATGGTACAGTCTTTACCTGAGTACAGATCAGACAAAAATAGCTTAAACGAGATTTATGTAAGAACTGCTTCAGGAGAAATGACACCAGTAACTCAGTTCGTTGATTTGAAAAAAGTATATGGTCCACAGTCAGTGAACCGCTATAACTTATTTACATCTTCGAATATCACAGGAGCTCCTAAACCAGGATACAGTTCTGGAGACGCAATTAAAGCGGTACAAGAAGTAGCTGCTCAAACCTTGAGCACTGATTACGGTATTGACTTTACAGGTCTATCTCGAGAGGAGATTAGCTCTGGTAACCAAACTGTGATGATCTTTGCTTTATGTATTATTTTCGTTTACTTCTTATTATCTGCTCAGTATGAAAGTTACTTATTACCACTAGCTGTAATCTTATCATTACCTACTGGTATCATGGGAGCGTTCATCGCACAGAAATATGCAGGATTAGAAAACAATATTTACTTCCAGATTGCACTGGTGATGCTGGTCGGGCTTCTTGCTAAGAATGCTATTCTTATTGTGGAGTTCGCTTTACAGAGACGTCAGCATGGAGAGTCTATAGCAGAGTCTGCAATCAACGGTGCTAAAGCTCGTCTAAGACCGATCTTAATGACCTCTTTTGCCTTCATCTTAGGTATGATGCCATTAGTATTCGCTAAAGGTGTTGGAGATGTGGGTAACAGATCTATCGGTACTGGTGCAGCATTTGGTCTATTGATTGGTACTATACTTGGGGTATTCGTAATTCCAGTACTTTACGCTATCTTCCAATACATACAAGAAAAAATTAAACCGATTAAATTCGTAGAGCACAAGTCAGAATAATATGAAAAAACAAACTTTATATAGAGCTTTACCTATTGCTGTTTTAGCTGTTACTATGCAGTCTTGTATCGTATCTAAAAATTACGAGAGACCTGAAGTAACTAACGAAGCGCAATTCCGTACTGATAACATATCTCAAGATACTCTTTCTATGGCAAATATGTCATGGAAAGAGCTATTCTCTGATCAAACGCTTATTCAATACATTGAACACGGATTAGAAAATAACTTAGATATCAGAATCGCATTAGAGAATATCAATGCTGCTCACGCTTATATGCAACAAGGTAAATGGGGATACGCTCCTACATTAAACCTAGGTGCTAACTATACTCACTCAGTATTATCTAAAAACGGACCTCAAGGAATCGCTTTCGGAGATACTAGAGTTAAAAATGATATGTATGATGTTACAGGACAGTTCTCTTGGGAACTAGATGTATGGGGTAAAATCAGAAGTGATAAAAGAGCTGCAGGTGCTAGTTACCTACAAACTCTTTCTGCTCACCAAGCTGTAAAAACTCAGTTAATCTCTACTATCGCTACAACGTATTTTCAATTAGTAGCTTTAGACGAGCAAAAACGTGTAACAGAACAAACTATCGTAAACAGAACTAACAGTTTAGAAACAATTGAAGCTTTAAAAGAATCTGGACAAGTGAATGAGGTAGCAGTTAAGCAAACTCAAGCACAGTTATTCAATGCAAAAGCTCTTTTAGTTGATCTTGAAAACAATATCAAACTAACAGAGAACGCATTCAGTATTCTATTAGGTAATAATCCTGGTACAATCACTAGAGGAGAACTTAAGAGTCAAAAACTTAATGCAGACCTTTCTGTTGGTGTACCACTTCAATTATTAAGCAATAGACCTGATGTAAGAGCTGCTGAGTATGGATTAATTAACGCTTTTGAAATGACTAATGTTTCTAGAGCGAACTTCTATCCATCTTTCAGACTTACAGCGAATGGTGGTTTACAGAGTTTAGATTTTGATAACTTATTCAATACAAGTTCTTTATTTGCAAACTTCATCGGTGGTTTAACTCAACCTTTATTAAATGGTAGAAAAGTTAGAACTGCACATGAGGTAGCTAAAGCAAAACAAGAATCTGCTTACCTAAGTTATAAACTATCTATTCTTAATGCGTCAAAAGAAGTTTCTGATGCATTATACACTTACCACAGTTCTTCAGATAAGTTAAAACTTAAAAAGCAAGAATACGAAGCATATAACCTAGCTACTGAATACTCAGAAGAGTTATTAGTACAAGGTATGGCTAACTACCTAGATGTATTGACAGCTAGAGAGAGTGCACTTGCTGCAGAATTAAGTTACATTAATACAGAATTAGCACAACTTACCTCTATCGTACAGCTTTATAGAGCTGTCGGAGGTGGTATAAAATAATTTTATAGTTAATTGTTATTCATTAAAAGAGAGTAGTTATTTAGTTAACTACTCTCTTTTTTTATACATTTGACTTATGAATATCTCTAGATTACTTCTTCCTCTTCTTTTTCCAAAATACACTTGGAAAAGGCCAAATACTCAAAAGCACATTTACTTAACTTTTGACGATGGCCCTATACCCGAAGTCACAGAATGGGTATTAGATATACTGAAGCAGTATCAAGTAAAAGCCACATTCTTCTGCATAGGTGATAATGTGAGAAAACACCCTGCTCTATTCAATAGAATCTTACAAGAAGGACATCAGATAGGCAATCATACTTTTAATCACTTAAATGGCTGGAAAAACGCAAATGAAGTATATATAAACAACTTCTGCTTATCAACGGAAGAAATGGCCAAACACACTAGCTTTGAGAACAGAACACGTCTATTCAGACCTCCTTATGGTAAAATAAAAAAGCAACAAGCTAAACAAGTAATATCAGAAGGATATGACATCATCATGTGGTCACATCTTACCAAAGATTATGATAAGAACACCACTCCTGAAGAATGTTATAAAAGAGCCATAACGAATATGGCTCCTGGAAGTATTATTGTATTTCATGATAGTATCAAGGCTAGTCATAATTTATACTATGCCTTACCTAAGACTATCGACTACTTATTATCTAAAGGGTATACCTTCTCTACGTTATAGTGTCTTAGTGACATTGATAAGAGAGTTTGCATCCATAACACCACTTTGGCGCCAGATCATACTACCTCTTTTATACAGCATCATAGTAGGCACTTGCTTTATTCTTAAAGCCTCTACTAGTTCACCATTTTTCTCAACATCTATTTTTACTATACGCAACCTATCCCCCATAGCAGCTGCTACATCGATTAAGACAGGATTCATAGTAGTACATGCTTCGTTCCACTGTGCATAAAAGTGGATTAAAACAGGAACATCTGCTGTTACTAACTCTCCGAATTTTGACATATAATATAAATTAACTTTACTATAAACTTCTTTTAATATACAAAAATATCACTTTTTAGCAATATTCTTTACTTTTTTCGCCTTAATTCTATCACTGTGATTTCTGGCCAGATACCTGTACGTCCTTGATAAGCGTGATATCCAAATCCTCTATTTACATAAATATACTTACCCATCTTCTCATAAAGCCCTGCCCACTGCTTATACACGTACTGTATAGGACTCCATTTTATAAATCCTGGTATCTCTATACCGAACTGACTACCATGCGTATGACCAGCTAGAGTCAATTGAAAGTTCTTTTCATGCTCTAATACTTTAGCTTCCCAGTGTGATGGATCATGGCTCATTAAGATCTTAAAGTCTTTAGAGCTCACTCCTTCTGTAGACTTATCTAAATCACCAAGTTTCTGAAAGTGTCCACGTACTCCCCAGTTCTCTACCCCTACTACCGCTATACGTTGACCATCTTTCTCAAACCACACATGCTCATTTCTCAATAATCTGAAACCTAACTTTGGACTGATTTCACAGATTTCCTTAAAGTTCTTTTGTCTATCTTCCTCTGTATCCCAATGTGCATAATCCCCATAATCATGATTTCCTAATATAGAGTATTTACCATATTTATAATGGCGTATTTTATTGAACACATCATACCACGGAATCATCTCATCTGCTAAACTATTCACTAAGTCTCCCGTAAATAACAATGCATCTGATTCTTGACTATTAATTAACTCTACCGCATATCTAATCTTCTCTTCATTGTCAAAACTCCCACTGTGTATATCAGAAATATGGGTAAACTTAAATCCATCAAACGCCTCTGGCAAATCCTCAAACTCTATGATACTCTTCCTAACCTCAAATTTATATCGCCCTATCGTGATACCGTGTAATACTGAGATAAAAGGTATAGACGCTATCCCAAAGGCAAGATGAGATACAAACTTTCTTCGCCCTGGCACGAAAGATTCTTTATCCTCTTTCTTTACTTTAACGCCTTTACTATAATTCCAGATACCTCTACCTATTCTTACTACATCCTCAGTAATTAGTAATATAGTAATAATCGCTTTAGGCAAATAGAATAAGATAACTAAAGCTCCTGCTACTAGCGACTGATGATTCCTAGCGTGATTGCGATCAAACTGTGAAAAACCATATATGATATATATAATACCCAATAAAGAGACCACCACATAGCCCCATCTCATTAGCTTATTTTTAGTCACCTGACGAACAGCCTGAAAACAATAAAACTCTATTATAATAAATACTAACAGTAATACTATAAATCTCCCCATTTCAATAATCTATAAATAACAAATTTAATTTTTTCCAAATGCTTTCAAAGTATCTTTAACAATATTTAATGATATTTATCAAACATCTAAATCACAAAACTTTTGTTCTCTCCTAAGTCCTACTACAAATTCATTATCTTTGAACATATAAATAATTACCCTTAATAAAAAACCACATTATAGATGGCTAATAAAAATCGTCTTTTCTTACTAGATGCCTATGCTTTAATATTTAGAGGATACTACGCATTTATAAAAAATCCTAGAATTAACTCAAAAGGTCTTGATACCTCTGCTATTCTAGGGTTTATGAACTCACTAATAGACGTTATAAAAAGAGAATCTCCTGATCACCTAGCTGTTGCTTTTGACAGAGGTGGTAGTGATTTAAGACTAGAATTATTTCCAGAATACAAGGCTAATAGAGATGAGACTCCAGAAGCCATCAAAATAGCTATTCCGTATATCAAACAAATCTTAGAAGCCATGCATATCCCTATCGTAGAAGTGAGCGGGTATGAAGCTGATGACCTTATCGGAACATTGTCTAAACAAGCAGAGAAAGAAGGCTTCGAAGTATATATGGTGACTCCGGATAAAGATTATGCTCAGTTAGTATCTGAGAACATCTTTATGTATAGACCAGCTCGTATGGGGAATGGTATCGAAATATGGGGAGTAGACCAAGTAAAAGAGAAATTCGAAGTAGACTATCCTGAACAAGTGATAGACTTCTTAGGAATGATGGGAGATGCTGTAGATAATATCCCTGGACTACCTGGTGTAGGAGAAAAAACAGCGAAGAAATTCATCAAGCAATACGGTTCTATGGAAAACCTATTAGCCAATACACATGAGCTAAAAGGTAAAATGAAAGAGAATATAGAAGCAAATAAAGAGAAAGGGTTACTTTCTAAAAAACTGGCTACTATCATCCTAGACTGTCCTGTACAATTCAATGAAAAAGACTATATACTAGAATGTCCTGATATCGAGAAATCAGAAGCTTTGTTTATTGAACTTGAGTTCAGAAGAATGAAAGAACAATTCGATAAACTATTCAATAAAGGAAAAGAAGCTATCCCTACTCCAACAGCTACTGCTACGACTACAAGTGGAGCTGATGAGCAATTCTCTCTTTTTGGAGATGATTCGAGTAATACCTCTTCTTCTACTGAAGCTTATTTTGGTAATCTAAATACAACTAATCACGTATACCAACTGTGTAATAGCGGTATGGCTATTCGTTTATTAATCCAAAACTTACTAAACCAAAAGTCAGTGTGCTTTGACACAGAGACGACAGGCTTAGACCCTTTTACTGCAGAATTAGTAGGTATAGCTTTCTCTTTTAAGAAAGGGACAGCATTCTACGTACCTTTCCCAGAGAACCAAGACGAAGCAAAAGCGCTTGCACAGCAATTCGTTCCTTTCTTTGAATCTGAAAATATTGAGAAAGTTGGGCAAAACCTTAAATATGATATCAAGATTCTAAAACAATATGACATTGTAGTAAAAGGTCCTCTGTTTGACACGATGATTGCTCATTATTTAATCAATCCTGATATGCGCCATAATATGGACGTATTAGCAGAGACTTACCTTAAATATACACCGCAACCTATCGAAGAACTAATCGGTAAAAAAGGAAAGAATCAAAAGACTATGCGTGACATAGAAGCCGAGATAGTCAAAGAATATGCAGGAGAAGATGCTGATATCACTTATCAACTAAAAGAAACTTTTGCTCCACAGCTAGTTGCTACGCATACACAAGAGTTATTTGACAATATCGAGATACCGCTAGTAAATGTACTAGCAGATATGGAGACAGAAGGTATACGCTTAGATACTGAATATCTAAAGTCGCTATCTGACACCTTATCTACTGACATTAAGCTACTAGAACAACGCATATTCTTAGAAGCAGGAGAAGAATTTAATCTTGCATCACCAAAACAATTAGGTGACATTCTATTCGAAAAACTTCAGATAGGAGGCTCTAAACCTAAGAAAACAAAAACAGGTCAATACGCTACTGGTGAAGAAATATTAAGTGACTTAGCACCTAAGCACGAAATAGTACGAGACATATTAGAATGGAGACAGTTAGTAAAACTACAGAATACTTATGTAGATGCACTACCTGACCAAGTAAATATAAAAACGAATAGAATACACACAGAATATATGCAAGCTGTAGCTGCTACAGGTCGTCTTAGTTCTAACAACCCTAACTTACAGAATATTCCTATTCGTACAGAGAGAGGTCGTCAGGTAAGAAAAGCCTTTGTAGCACGTGATGAGAACTTCGTACTACTAGCAGCCGATTATTCTCAGATAGAACTGCGCATCATAGCAGCACTAAGCCAAGAGCCTAATATGCTAGAATCGTTCCAACGTGGAGAGGATATTCACCGTTCTACTGCTGCTAAGGTATTCAATGTACCTTTAGAAGAAGTAACTAAAGAACAACGTAGTCATGCCAAGACTGTTAACTTCGGTATTATCTATGGAGTATCTGCCTTCGGACTAAGTAATCAGACTAATCTATCTCGCGCAGAGAGCAAGGAGCTAATCGATGCTTACTATGCTACCTATCCTAAACTGAAGAGCTATATCGCTACTCAGATAGATTTCGCTCGTGAGCATGGATATGTACAGACTATCTTAGGTCGTAGAAGATATCTAAAGGATATTCACTCTCATAATGCTGTCGTGAAAGGGGCAGCTGAGCGTAATGCTGTCAATGCTCCTATACAAGGTAGTGCGGCAGACATTATAAAGATAGCGATGATCAATATCAACAAGAAGTTGACTGCTGAGAATTGGAAATCTAAGATGCTACTACAAGTACACGATGAGCTTGTCTTTGATGCTCATAAAGAAGAACTTGAAGCATTAAAGACAATGGTCAAATCTGAAATGGAAAACGCTTATAAACTAGATGTACCACTAATAGTAGATCTAGGCACTGGTGATAACTGGTTAGAAGCACATTAATTAAAACATATATAGTATCCCCTTGAAGTTTAAATGTCTTCAAGGGGATTTCTTTTGTTCATATTTAGAATCAACTTATTGCATAATGATGAACATCACTTCTATTTTTAACTACCTACTCCACTACTGATAATAACATTAGCATTTTATTACAATAATCATGTAATCTAGACCTAACTAAATTATTCTATATTTGCCTCAATCAATTATTAAGATAAACAAGATGAAAAAGTTACTAGGCAAAATAATGTTAGGAATCACAGGATGGAAATACGCTCCTAATAACTTTGACCCAAAAAAAGAAAGGAAGACTGTACTAATCTGTGTTCCTCATACTTCTAACTGGGACTTCTACTACGCATTAGCCTGCTTCTGGATTATGGGGGTACCTATACGTATGTTTATAAAAGATTATTATACTAAGGCTTGGTTTGGCTTTTTCTTTAAAGCACTTGGATGTATCGGTGTAGATAGAACCAAAAGACAAAATCTAGTAGAATACGCAGTCAATGTCATTAACACCACTGACGATATCGCTATCATTAATACACCTGAAGGTACACGTGGGTATTCTGAACAGTGGAAACAAGGGTTTTACCATATCGCCAAATCTGCTAATGTACCTATCGTATTAGGATATGCAGATTATAAAAAGAAAGAATGTGGTATCATTAAACTTGTACATGTGGAAGATAAAACATTCGAACAAGTACTTGACGAAATCGCCCCTCACTATAATGCAGAGATGGCAAAATATCCTGAGAACTACAATTCTAAATTATATTAAAGACTTATAAAGGAAGTATATGATTATCATAGATAGGCAAGTAAAACCTCTTTAATTACCTATCTTCTAGCAATAAACCTGCTGTTTTATAGTAGATAGATTAGGTATATGACCTCCTTGCATAACTATTATGTCTATAGTGACTCCGATAAATTGTACAAAATAACGGACTCACTACGGACTCATTCAAAATTAAAGCGCACTCCTACTCTATCGAAACTAAGAGGTAATCGAAGCAAAATCGCCAATCAAATGAATCACATAACTACCGTACTGGATTATAAATTTGTCTTTGTATAACCACTTCACTCATCTAACTTCATAATTAGTCATTCGCCATACTAGAATGTATCGCTCAGATAAGTTACGCTATCACAAAAACATACCTTACTTATAAAAAACAAATATAATTATATACCGAAAGTACACACTTGTAATGCTACTTAATCACAAACTCTACTTCCTTAGTAAAGCTACCGATATCGTTACCTAATTGTTTTATGATTTTATAAGTTCCTTTATCATACTTAAATTCCTTAGTGAACAAATCGATATCAAAACCAACTCCCTCGCCTGGTTCGATAGGATGTATCATACGATCAAATCCTATTCCTTCCATATCCATTACTTCCCAAGAATCTCCTTTTAGAACACTTATAGAATAGTCAGAACCAGTATTGACTTCCGATGAAGATTGATTAGTTATCGTTAAATGAAGTACTTCAGGTGCTTTATCATAAGCCACTTGTTCTAACACCATAGTTACTTGGTTACTTATACTATCTAGCGACTCTTTCTGATTAGGCGTTTTAGTAACTACTTCTTCGATTACTTCTTCATGTGTTGCCGCTTCTTTCTTTTGTGGACACCCTGCCATTATTAGCGCTAATGTAGCCATTATAGGTAATGTGATCTTTTTCTTCATATCATTTATTTTTATTTACTAAATTACTCAAAACAAACATTTTATAATTACAAAAATCAATGAATTTAGTGTACATCGTATCTAGTAAAAAATACTAACCTAAATAGAGCAATTGATATTGGAAGTAGAGTAGCGATACAATTGTTAGTCAAACAATTGAGCGCCAATATTTTCTAAAAAAGGGAGTAGAAATTTGTAAAGTACAGAAATAATTGTACTTTTGCACTCCCTTAATTGGGAATGGAATGTTTAATTAAATACAAATTTATTGTGGAAAGTTTAAGCTACAAGACAGTATCGGCTAACAAAGCAACTGCTCAAAAAGAGTGGTTAATTGTTGACGCTGAAGGTCAAAATTTGGGACGTCTTGCTTCAAAAGTTGCAGTACTTTTAAGAGGTAAGCACAAAACAAATTATACACCGCACGTAGACTGTGGAGACAACGTAATCGTTATCAACGCAGAGAAAATCAACCTAACAGGTAACAAATTAGATGACAAGACTTACATCCGTCACACAGGTTACCCAGGAGGACAAAGATCATTAACTGCTAAAGTAATGCAACAAAAAAACCCTGCATTATTGATCGAGAAAGCAGTAAAAGGAATGTTGCCTAAAAACAAATTAGGAGCACAATTATTCCGTAATTTAAATGTTAATGTAGGTTCTGAGCACAAACATGAAGCTCAACAACCTAAGGCCGTTAATTTAAACGAAATTAAGTAATGGGAGTTATTCACAAAATCGGTAGAAGAAAAACCGCTGTTGCTCGTGTTTATGTTTCTGAAGGATCAGGTAACATCACAGTTAACAAAAAAGATTTTAAAACTTATTTCCCAACTGGTACATTACAGTACAAAGTATTACAGCCTCTTACAATGACTGAGAACGCTGAGAACTTTGACATAAAAGTAAATGTATACGGTGGAGGAACAACAGGTCAAGCTGAAGCAGTGCGTATGGCTATCGCTAGAGCAATGTGTGAACTTGATGTTGAGAACAGAGCAGTTCTTAAACCAGAAGGATTATTGACTCGTGACCCTCGTATGGTAGAGCGTAAGAAATTCGGGCAGAAGAAAGCTCGTAAGAGATTCCAATTCTCTAAACGTTAATATTTATTTATTATTAAAAATCTGGGTTTTTGTTGCCCCACTTACAACATGCTGTAAGAGGTAGTTTAGCATCTAAATAATTGAGACCAATTTATTGCTACTCGATTATTGCTAAAGTAACAGAACGTAAACTATTAGAAAATGGCAAACAAAGTAGAAGTAAAAGATTTACTAGAAGCAGGTGTTCATTTTGGACACATGACTAGAAAATGGGATCCAAACATGGCTCCTTATATCTATATGGAGCGTAATGGTATTCACATTATCAATCTATATAAAACTGCAGCTAAAATAGAAGAAGCTAATGAAGCTTTGAAAAAAATCGCTGCATCAGGAAGAAAAATCCTTTTCGTTGCAACTAAAAAGCAAGCGAAAGACATCGTAGCTGAAAAAGCAGCTGCTGCTAACATGCCTTACATCACTGAAAGATGGCCAGGTGGTATGTTAACAAACTTCGTTACTATTCGTAAAGCTGTTAAAAAAATGGCTTCAATCGATAGAATGAAAAAAGACGGTACATTTATGACTCTTTCTAAGAAAGAGCGTTTACAAGTTGAACGTCTTCGTGCAAAATTAGAGAAAAACTTAGGTTCTATTGCTGACATGACTCGTCTACCAGCAGCTCTATTTGTTGTAGATATTAAAGCTGAACACATTGCGATAAAAGAAGCTCAAAAATTAAACATTCCGATCTTCGCTATGGTTGATACAAACTCTGACCCACGTCAAGTAGATTTTGTTATTCCAGCAAACGATGATGCTTCTAAATCAATCGATAAAATTTTATCATTAGTGACTTCTGCTATTATCGAAGGTAATGCAGAAAGAAAGTCTGAAAAAGAAGAAGCTACTAAAGTAGAAGCTCCTGCTGCTAAGGCATAATTTTTTAACAATATCATAAAGTCGTTATGCTGATAGTTGTCTACCTTTGTATACACTGTCGATAACGACTTTTTTTTATTAACTCATTAATACTCTTTTAAAATGGCAAATATTACTGCTGCAGAAGTAAATAAACTAAGACAACAAACAGGTGCCGGAATGATGGACTGTAAAAAAGCTTTAGTTGAAGCTGAAGGAGATTTCGATAAAGCTATCGAAGTTTTACGTAAAAAAGGACAAAAAGTTGCTGCTAACCGTTCTGACCGCGAGTCAAGCGAGGGTGCTGCTGTAGCTTTAGTTAATGCAGACAAAACTAGAGGTGTAGTTATCACATTAAACTGTGAGACTGACTTCGTAGGTAAAAACGAAGGATTCCAAGCTTTAGCAAAAGAATTAGCTGAGAAAGCTATCAACTTTAACACTAAAGAAGAATTCTTAGCATCTCCATTCGACGCTACAATGACTGTTGCTGAAAAATGTGTTGAGCAAACAGGAGTTATCGGTGAGAAAATCGAGATTGGTTCTTTCGAAGTATTAGAAGGTGCTTTCATCGGTTCTTACGTTCACGGAAACAAAATCGCTGCAATCACTGCTTTATCTGAAGCTGTTGCTAAAGCTGACGAGATTGCTAAAGACGTATCTATGCAAGTTGCTTCAATGGGTGCTGAAACATTATCTTACAAAGATTTTGACGCAGAATTCGTTGCTAAAGAAACTGAGGCTCGTATCGCTGTTATCGTAAAAGAAAACGAAGAATTAGTACGTTTAGGGAAAACTCTTAAAAATGTACCTCAATATATTTCTTACGCTCAACTTACTGAAGAAGTATTAAAACAAGCGGAAGAAGATGCTAAAGCTGAATTAAAAGCTGAAGGTAAACCAGAAAACATTTGGGATAGAATCTTACCAGGTAAAATCCAACGTTTCATCAGTGACAACACTACTTTAGACCAAGAGAAAGCATTATTAGACCAAAACTTCATTAAAGATGAGTCTAAAAAAGTTGCTGACTATGTAAAAGGTTTCAACGTAGAAATCACTGGATTCAAAAGAGCTTCTTTAGGTTAATCAATAACCTTTTAGCAATATTTAGAAAAGCCTCAGTTAATTCTGAGGCTTTTTTTTATTACTTTTACCTGACACAACTAATTTTATTATGAAATTATTAAAGAACAATCTGCTAGTGCAGATCATTATCGCTATCGCATTAGGTAGTGTGTTAGGAAACTATCTACCAGAATCAATAGGTAGAATATTTAGTACTTTTAACAGTATATTCGGTGGCTTTCTAGGCTTCTCTATCCCACTTATCATTTTAGGGCTAATCGTTCCTGCGATTGGTAACATTGGCAAAAATGCAGGTAAATTACTTATCATTACCACAGCTATTGCTTATGGTTCTACCCTATTCGCAGGTTTTATATCTTATGGAGTGAGTATATCGACATTCCCAAGTATACTAGCTACAGAACAAATGGGAGATATTACAGAATCAACAAAGAACCTAGCTCCTTACTTTAATATCGAAATGCCTCCAATGTTTGATGTCATGAGTGCCTTAATCATCTCTTTTATTTTAGGAATAGGAATCTCTAAAGGTAATTTCAAATACTTAGAGGGTGTTTTTAACGACTTTCAGAGTATTATCATGTCATTAATCAACAAAGCCATTATTCCGTTCTTACCGCTCTTTATTTTCGGTATATTCTTGAATATGACTTATAATGGGCAAGTATTCATTGTACTAGACACCTTTATAAAAATCATAGGAGTGATCTTCTTACTACACATCTTCGTTCTACTGTTCCAATACATAATAGCAGGTACGATAAGTAAGCAGAACCCTATTAAGCTAATGAAAAATATGTTACCTGCGTACTTTACAGCTCTAGGAACACAATCTTCTGCAGCAACAATACCTGTGACATTAGAACAAACATTAAAGAATAATGTAGATCCTAAAATAGCTGGATTTGCTATACCTTTGTGTGCGACAATACACTTAGCAGGTAGTACATTAAAAATTGTAGCGTGTGCTGTTGCATTAATGTTAGTACAAGGGCAAGCTGTAGACTTTACGTTAATGGTTGGTTTTATCTGTATGTTAGGAGTTGCGATGGTAGCAGCGCCTGGTGTACCTGGAGGGGCTATTATGGCTTCTTTAGGAGTACTAAGTTCTATCTTAGGATTTGATACAGAACAACAAAGTTTAATGATTGCACTATATATCGCTATGGACAGCTTCGGTACAGCTTGTAACGTTATGGGTGATGGAGCTATCGCTATTATAGTAAACAGAATATCTAAAAACACAGCTATAACAGAAGCATAATGTTCTAGCGAATTCACAATTATGTACGAGAAAACATATCCGAGTAAGAGATTTAAAAAGACAATGGAGTTTGTCAATAAGCACATTTCAAAAGACTCACAAATACTAGATCTAGGAGTAGTTAACCCACTAGCCAAAATAATGAAAGAAGATGGTTATCAAGTAATCAATACTTCTGGTGAGGACTTAGACGAAGATCAGAATGTACTTTTAAATACTGATTATGATGTACTAACAGCTTTTGAAATTGTAGAACATTTACTAAATCCTTATACGGTATTAAAATCGTGTAAAGCTTCTAAAATAATGATTTCTGTTCCTTTGCGTTTGTGGTTTAGTACTGCATATAGAAGTAAAACAGATATGCTAGACAGACATTATCACGAATTCGAAGCTTGGCAATTAGACTGGCTAGTAGAGAAAGCAGGGTATAAAATCGTAGATAGAGATATGTGGACACACCCTATCAAAAAACTAGGGATACGTCCGATCTTTAGATGGTTTACCCCTAGATACTATATCGTTTACGCTGAAAAAATATAAGTATACAAACGCTGAGGAATTCCCTCAGCGTTTTTTTATTATATCATGTTATCCCTACACCTAATTTGCACAGTTCAAAAAAAGACCTATATTTGCCTCAAGCTTTAGGGGTGTCTACAAGACTTTGTAGGCTGAGACTTCACCCTTGGAACCTGATCTAGTTAATACTAGCGTAGGGAAAAGTAAGATGACTTCATTAGATAGGTACGTTCGTACCCTATTGTAGCCATTCCTAAAGTTATATATCAAAACGAAAAGGAATGGAACTAAAAATCAACAATCAACAAGTACTATTTGACACGGATACATTAAGTATTCAGGCTATGTTGGATATTTATTATCCACTGAAACAAAAAGGGATAGCGGTAGCTGTGAACCAAACTGTTATTGCTAAACCCCTATGGTCTACTTATCACTTATCTACTAGTGATGATATCTTAATTATAACTGCTACTCAAGGTGGTTGATTCCATTCGTTTAAAAAACTAAATAACTCATAAAACTAAAAGACAATGGAACAACACAGTATCTCGCAAACCCCTTTCCCTAACTCAAAAAAAGTATACATCAAGGGAGAGCTCTTCCCAATAGAAGTAGCGATGAGAGAGATATCTCTTAGCAACACTAAACTATCTAATGGCGGTACAGAAGAGAATCCACCTGTAACCGTATATGACACATCAGGTCCTTATACTGATCCGGATATTACCATAGACATACGCAAAGGTATTCCACGTCTACGCGAAGAATGGATACTAAATAGAGAGGATGTGAATACATTATCTTCTATCACATCAGAATATGGTAAAGCTAGATTAGCAGATGAAAAACTAGATTACTTGCGCTTTGAATTTAGACATAACCCAAAGGTTGCTAAAGAAGGAGCTAATGTTACTCAACTACATTATGCTAAAAAAGGTAAAATAACTCCTGAAATGGAATATGTAGCCATCAGAGAAAACCAAAGAATAGAACAGCTGAATAACGCAACCTCAGCCATGAAGCAACAGCATCAAGGCAATAGCTTCGGTGCCAATACTCCTAAAAACTTCATTACACCAGAGTTTGTCAGAGAAGAGATTGCTAGCGGACGTGCTATCATTCCTAATAATATCAACCACCCTGAAAGCGAACCTATGATTATCGGGCGTAACTTCTTAGTGAAGATCAATGCTAATATTGGAAATAGTGCTGTGACCTCATCGATAGAAGAAGAAGTGGAGAAAGCAGTTTGGGCATGTCGCTGGGGAGCAGATACGATTATGGACTTATCAACAGGTAAGAATATTCACGAAACAAGAGAGTGGATTATACGCAACTCTCCAGTACCTATCGGAACAGTACCTATCTACCAAGCATTAGAGAAAGTAAAAGGAATAGCCGAAGATTTGACGTGGGAGATCTTTAGAGATACCCTAATTGAACAAGCAGAACAGGGAGTATCATACTTTACTATACACGCTGGAGTACTACTACGCTATATTCACTTGACTGCTAATCGAGTGACAGGTATTGTATCCCGTGGAGGGTCTATTATGGCGAAGTGGTGTCTATTCCATCACAAAGAAAACTTCTTATATACTCACTTTGAAGAAATATGTGAAATAATGAAGCAATACGATATAGCATTCTCTTTAGGTGATGGACTAAGACCTGGCTCTATTGCAGATGCAAATGATGCAGCTCAATTTGCAGAGTTAGAAACACTAGGTGAACTAACTAAAATCGCGTGGAAACACGATGTACAGGTCATGATAGAAGGACCGGGACATGTACCTATGCACATGATTAAGGAGAATATGGAAAAGCAACTTCGCGACTGTGGAGAAGCCCCATTCTATACATTAGGTCCTTTGACTACAGATATAGCTCCTGGTTATGATCATATCACTTCAGCTATCGGAGCAGCTATGATAGGATGGTACGGAACGGCTATGCTATGTTATGTAACACCAAAAGAACACTTAGGTCTACCTAACAAAAAAGACGTGAAGGATGGTGTGATTACTTATAAACTAGCTGCTCATGCAGCAGACTTAGCGAAAGGACATCCTGGAGCACAATACAGAGATAATGCACTGAGTAAAGCCCGCTTTGAATTTAGATGGGAAGACCAATTCAACTTATCACTAGATCCAGACACAGCAAGAGAGTTTCACGATGAAACACTACCTGCTGATGGTGCTAAAGTAGCTCACTTCTGTTCTATGTGTGGACCTAAATTCTGTTCTATGAAAATATCACAAGAGATTAGAGATACGGCAGAACAAGGAATGCGTGAGAAGTCAGAAGAGTTTATAGAATTAGGAAAAGAAATATATCTATAAAAGAGAACAGAGATGGTGGTCATAACCTACCCTACTTCTATAGAAAATGAGACAAGCCTTATCAACAAAATGTTTGAGAAAGGCTTGCCTCTACTTCATGTTCGCAAACCAAATATGCCCTTTGAAGAGCTAGTAAAATGGGTAAATAATATTGATAATTACTATCATCCATACTTAGTTATACACATACCAACAATAGTTATTAACAACAATGAACACGTTTTTAAACAATATAAAGCACTTATCAACAAGATAAACAGTACTTATACACACTTATCAACAACCAATTGTTTATATGTTAATAACTATAGTGCAGAACTACCTAAGTTATCAACATCTGTTCATTGTATAAGTGAGATTAATAAGTTATCAACAAGCATCGACAGAGCATTCATCAGTCCTATCTATCCTAGTATATCTAAGAGAGGGTATGTCTCAACTATTGATTGGACAGAGGAATTAAAGCAAAGAACTAATAACAGAGTAACCTTAGTTGCCCTTGGAGGTATCACTCCTTTTCACATCGAATCCATTCATACAATGGGATTTGATGATTATGCCTTATTAGGAACAATATGGGAAGCTGAGCAACCCTTAAAACAATTTGAATTATGTCAATATTACGACCAATTGCATTGGCAATAGCTGGCTTTGACCCTACTAGTGGTGCTGGGGTTATGGCAGATATCAAAACATTTGAACATCATCAAGTATACCCTATGGCAGTGCTATCTGCTAATACGATACAGACAGAAGATAACTTTATCCATGTAAGATGGGAAGAAGAATATACTATTCGTCAATTATCTGTTATACTTGAGAACTATACTATAGCAGCAATAAAAATAGGTATTGTCAAAGACCTAGACACATTGAAGCTATATGTGGATACTATCAAAGGTTTATCTCCAACGACCAAAGTTATTTGGGACCCTGTATTGCGTTCATCTAGTGGTTTTGACTTTCAGACTATTGAACGAATTGATTCTTTAACTACTGTATTACAACAGATAGATCTGATTACGCCAAACTACCTAGAGATACACCAATTAGTCACTACAAATGACGATGCTCTTCAAAAAGCACAGCGATTAAGTCAATACTGTGATCTACTTCTAAAAGGAGGACATAATCCTAATGCATTGGGCTTTGACTACTATGTGAGTAAAGAGGTGATACAAACTATACCTCCAACTCAGCTATCTGACTATCCCAAACATGGTTCTGGCTGCGTATTATCCTCTGCGATAACAGCTAATATTGCAAAAGGAGATCACACATTGACAGCTATTCAGAAGGCTAAAGCCTACATAGAAACATTCTTCAACTCTAATCATACCTTACTCGGATATCATGCTAAATAAAATACAATACATCAGTCATGGAGATACTCCACAAGAACAGCTATATCATATAGAAACTGTATTAGGAGCAGGACAACAGTGGATACAGTATCGCTTCAAAAATACGACGAATACTACCCTGTGGCAAACAGCAGAACAAGTCAAAAAACTATGCGAACAATATCAAGCTACTCTGATCATTAATGATCATGTAGACTTAGCTAAAGCTATAGAGGCCGATGGTGTCCACTTAGGACTTACTGATCTAAGCATCACACAAGCCAAAGCTTATTTGCCTAACAAAATCATAGGAGGTACAGCTAATACAATAGAAGACATCCAACTTAGACATGCAGAAGGTTGTGATTATATCGGTCTAGGCCCTTATCGATTTACTACTACTAAACAGAAGCTAAGCCCTATACTTGGTCTAGCAGGTTATCAACAGCTCCTAAAACAGATGCAAGAACTAGATATCAACATCCCCGTAGTAGCTATAGGTGGCATACAACTAGAAGATGTAGAAGACTTAAAACAAGCAGGACTACATGGCATAGCGATATCTGGTTTACTTCAAAACAGCACTGATAAAAAAACATTACTACAACAACTAAACTATATACTCAAATGAATACACAACCACTTACAATAGCGGATAAGACCTTTCAGTCACGCTTATTCTTAGGAACGGGTAAATATGGTTCTAACGCAGATATGGAAATCGCTACATTAGCATCCGAAAGCGAACTAGTCACAGTCGCTCTGAAGCGAATAGACACGACCACTGACACCAATGCTATACTCACTCATCTACAGTACCCACATATCCACCTTCTACCTAATACATCAGGAGCAAGAAATGCTAAAGAAGCAATCTTCGCAGCACAACTAGCTAGAGAAGCACTAGAAACCAACTGGCTTAAACTAGAAATACACCCAGACCCAAAATACCTCCTTCCCGATCCTATCGAAACCTTAAAAGCTACAGAAGAACTAGCCAAACTAGGTTTTGTTGTCTTGCCTTATATACATGCTGACCCTGTATTGTGTAAACGACTAGAAGAAGTAGGTACTGCAGCTGTAATGCCTTTAGGAGCACCTATAGGTACCAATAAAGGGTTAAAGACAATGGACTTCTTAGAAATTATCATTGAGAATAGTAAAGTCCCAGTTATTGTAGATGCTGGTATCGGAGCGCCTTCGGACGCAGCTAAGGCTATGGAGATAGGCGCTGATGCAGTACTTGTTAATACTGCCATAGCTGTAGCTGGTAACCCTGAACAAATGGCTACTGCCTTTAAACTCGCTGTCAGAGCTGGTCGCCTAGCGTACGAGGCTAAGCTAGCTACTGTAGTAAATCACGCTCAAGCTTCTAGTCCACTAACTGCATTTCTAACAGAATAAACTATGTCTTTTATACAAACTTATGAACAATACGACTGGGAAGAGATTAAGAGAACAATCTATGAGACAACCTCTGTACAAGTAGAACAGAGCTTAGCTAAGAATAAGAAGACCCTCACAGACTTTATCCATCTTATCTCTCCTGCTGCTACACCCTATCTAGAAGAGATGGCTCAGCAGAGTCAACAGCTTACTCAAAAGAGATTTGGCAAGACGATATCACTATATGCTCCGATGTATCTTAGTAATGAGTGCAATAATATCTGTACCTACTGTGGCTTCAGCTTAGATAACAACATTCGTAGAAAGACTCTCTCTCCAAAAGAAATAGAACAAGAAGTCAAAGTAATCAAAGCACAGGGGTATGATCATATATTACTCGTAACAGGAGAGGCTAATCACATAGTCAATATCAATTACTTCAAACAGAGTATAGAACAGATACAGCAGTCTTTTTCTACCATTTCTATAGAGGTACAACCCCTAAAACAAGATGAGTATGAACAGTTAGCTGATCTAGGTGTGTATGCTGTACTGGTATATCAAGAGACCTATCATAAAGAGGTATATAAACAATACCACCCTAAGGGGAAGAAATCTAACTTTGAATATAGATTAGATACTCCTGATAGAATAGGGAGAGCTGGCATACATAAGATAGGACTAGGTGTACTCCTTGGACTAGAAGACTGGCGAGTAGATAGCTTCTTTAATGCGCTACATATAGACTATTTACAAAAGACTTATTGGCAAACGAAATACTCTGTATCCTTCCCTAGACTAAGACCTGCAGAAGGCGTTATAGAACCTAACTTCATCATGGAAGATAGAGACCTCATACAGCTCTTATGTGCATACAGAATATGGAATGAAGACCTAGAGATATCTATCTCTACCCGTGAGAGTGAAATACTGAGAAACAATGTATTTAAACTAGGTGCTACTACGATGAGTGCCGGTTCAAAAACTAATCCTGGAGGATATAGTGTATCAGAAGACTCATTAGAACAATTTGAGATCTGTGATACTAGAAGTACATCAGAGATATACCAGCTGATAAAAGAAGCAGGATATGATCCTATATGGAAAGACTGGGATAAAGCCTATCAATAAATAAAGAACTATAATATGGATACAACAGATTTCTTGCGATATAACAGACAGATGAATCTACCTGAAGTAGGAATAGACGGTCAGATGAAGATAAAACAAGCTAAGGTATTAGTAATAGGTGCTGGAGGATTAGGTTCTCCAGTGCTAACTTACCTTGCTAGTTGTGGTGTAGGCACACTAGCGGTAATAGACTTTGATACTATCGAACATCACAACCTTCACAGACAAATACTATTTACAGAAGCTGACATCAACAAAAACAAGACTAGTATAGCCAAACAACGCATCGAACAAATAAACCCACATATCCACTTCACAATATACGATGAACAGTTAACCTCTGACAATGCAGTAGCTATTCTGAGTTCATTCGATATTATCGTAGATGGTAGTGATAATTTTAGCACACGTTATCTAGTGAATGACACATGTGTAGCATTAGATAAGACACTAGTCTATGGTACTATATTAGGTTTTGAAGGTCAGGTGAGTGTCTTTAATCATCATAACAATGCCAACCTCCGTGATCTCTTCCCAGAGCCTCCTGCTCCAGAAGATGTCCCTAACTGTAGTCTTAATGGGGTACTTGGTACATTCCCTGGTATAATAGGAACTATTATGGCTCATGAGACACTGAAAGTCATCTTAGACCTTCCCTCCCTTTCTGGTCAACTTCTTATCCTCAACACGTTGACCTGGGAAATAAACAAACTGAAGTATGGTAGCGTTACCTCTTAGGTAAATATTCTAGAAATACCTCTCTAGGTATCTCATAAGCACCTAAAGAACTTAGATGATCATTATATACTTGACAGTCTAACAAAGTATACTTTTTGTCTCTTAAATACTCACAGAGGGAGATAAAGGCTACTTTACTAGCATTTGGTATGAGGGAGAACATACTCTCTCCGCAGAACACAGGTTTCATGTCTACGCCATACAGACCACCTACCAGTTCTCCATCTTGCCAAACCTCAACAGATTTAGCGATGCCTAAGTCATGTAGATTGCAGTATGCCTTGATCATATCATCTGTAATCCAAGTACCTAACTGCCCATCGCGCTTAGCGTTCTGGCAATTATTAATTACATCTGCAAAACAAGTATTAAAAGTAACTGTAAATATATTTTTCTTTAAGATACTACGCATACTCTTAGAGATATATACCTCATCAGGCTCTAGCACCATACGCATACTAGGAGACCACCATGTAATAGGCTCTCCATCTTCAAACCAAGGAAATATCCCAGACTTATACGCTAATATCAATCTATTAGCAGATAAATCACCACCGATGGCTAAAATACCTGACTCATGCGTATTATCTACTGCTGGAAAGTATAAGTAATTACTGTCTAAGAGTGTTATCATAGGCATAAAAAAGTCCCTAAGAATAATCTTAGGGACATCTTAAAAGAATATTTTTAGAATGGTAAATCATCGTGATCTTCCTCCATATAGCTTGAAGCAGGAGGAAACTGTTGTCCCATATTACTTTGTCCTTGGTTAAAACCTTGTTGGTTTTGGTTTTGATTGAACCCTCCCATTTGTTGAGATTGAGTATTCTGAGCAAAACCTTGTTGTTGGTTTTGGTTAAATCCTCCTTGTTGAGCTTGGTTATTTTGAGCGAAACCACCTTGTTGCCCTTGATTAAACCCACCCATTTGTTGAGCTTGATTGTTCTGAGCGAAACCTTGTTGTTGGTTAGATTGTTGTTGCATACCAGTATTTCCGTATTGAGACTGCATATTATCTTGTTGTCCCATATAAGGTTGTTGGTTTTGTCCCATGTTACCACCTTGTTGAACTGGCATCATGTGTTCTATTCTCCACCCTTGGATTGTATTAAAGTATCTGATTTCTCCTTGTGGACTTTGCCACTCTCTACCTCTCAAATTAATAGATACACGTACTTGCTCACCTACTTGATAAGAGTCTAATAAATTTACTTTATCTTGTGTAAACTCAATCATAATGTGCTGAGGATATTGCTCTTCCGTAGTTACTACTACTTCTCTCTTTCTGAATGATGAACTGATATCTTGTGTATGTCCAATTAATTTGATTCTTCCTGTAACTTCCATTTTAATCTCTTTTTTTAATTACAATCTATTTGGCTAAAATTGTTTTCCAAGCCAAAGGTACATTATTTTCTTCTAAATATTTTTTTGCTAATTTAAATTTATTGATTTGATTCTTAGCAACCAAAATTTCTTTTAACTCTTCATTTGCATTCACAAAAGAAGCAATCTCCTCTTCAGTAGGCAGCTGCTCTACATTACCTAATACTCCAAGGTCATTACCAGAGAACACTCCACTCTCCACTACTCCTTCTGGTAGAGCATCTACTCCTAGGCCTAGTGTAGTCAATGGTTTTTCTACTTCAAATATACCATCATTCGCACGAGTATACCAGTTCGCTCCCATACGTGCTACTAGATCTATCTTATGCTGATCTATCTGTCCGTTCTCATCTAATATTTCCTCATTGACATGTATTTTTACCACCTCACAGATTACTAGATTACCAGCACCTCCATCATTACCCAGTCCGATTACCTCCTGTACCACACATTCATACTGCACTGGACTTTCTTTGACTCTGAATGGCTTCACGATATCAGATGGCACCATCGTCAATCCTGATTTGACAAACTCATTCACCCCATCCTTATATTCTGTACTAGATAGAGAAGTCTGCTGTACCATATCATAAGTCACCACATTAATCACTACTTGTAGATTAGCTTGTACGTTAAATAAGGTATGTTTATTCGTATTATCTCTTACACGTCTAGACGGAGAGAAGACCAATATAGGCGGGTTAGTACTCACCATATTAAAGAAGCTAAACGGCGACAGGTTAGGTCTACCATCAGCATCTACGGTACTTGCTAGTGCTATAGGACGAGGTCCGATAGACGTCTGCATTAATCTCTGTAATTCTACTACAGATATATCTTTAGGTTCTATAGATTTCATATGTATATTTAATTGAAGAAAAGTAAAGTTACAAAAGCTTTTAGGAACCATAAAATTTTTAATACTTCATTAAACTAAATTCAATTCATTTATTTTAATTACTTTTAAATGTTCATAAAACCCATATCAGAACTTGAGAAGTAAAAAAGAAATATTTCGTTGGTCAGTAATTACTGCAGCCTTAATCACCTTATTAGTCATCTTGTGGAACACCTATTCCTTTTTTCAAACCTATAAGACAGAGGAGAGAACCAAGATGAAAATCTGGGCAGAAGCGCTGAATACACTTGATATAGCCACTTCTATAGAAGCTGACGTTTCTCTACCTTTTCTGATCATTATGGAGAATAAGACTATCCCTATTATTCAGACAGATGAGCATGATAAGATCATCTCTCTAAACAATATAGACGAACAAATAGTCAATACTCCTGAGAAAAAAGAAGCTCTACTGCGCAAACTGAAGTTTCAGAACCCTCCTATTATCCTAAAAGTAGGTAAGCAAACTCAGTATGTCTATTATGGTAACTCATCCTTACTGACCAAGCTAAAGTACTACCCTGTCACATTAGTACTTATATTCTTATTCTTCACAGTACTGCTATTCTACTTCTATAGAAGTAATAAGATCGCTACTCAGAACAAGCTATGGACAGGAATGGCCAAAGAAACAGCTCATCAGATAGGTACACCTCTATCCTCACTATTAGGTTGGGTAGAGATTATGAAGCTAGATAATGTAAGCCCTGAAATTACAGATGAAATAGAAAAAGATGTCAAAAAACTTCAGATAATAGCAGATCGTTTTTCTAAGATCGGGTCTATACCGAAGCTAACTAATGTAGATATCGTATCAGAGACGAGGAAGTCATTTGATTATTTCTCTCTGAGAAACTCTAAGCAGATTATCTTCACGCTAGACTGTCCTGACTACGAAATTAATATTCCTCTAAACAAGGAATTACATAGCTGGACTATAGAGAACCTAATCAAGAATGCTATCGATGCCATGAAAGGAAAAGGAAAACTAGCTATCCTGATACAGGATAGTGAGAAGACTGTCAATATCTATGTAACAGATACAGGAAGCGGGATACCGAAGAAGATGTTTAATAAAATATTCGAGCCTGGTTATACCACTAAAAAACGTGGATGGGGGCTAGGACTATCTCTAACGAAGAGAATCGTAGAAGAATTCCAAAACGGAAAGATTAAAGTAACGCAATCAGAAATAGGTAAAGGAACTACATTCTGTATCACATATCACAAAAAAAAGGCTGATCTATAATCTAGACAGCCTTTGTTACATTATCCATACAGTCTTATAAATGACTGTTAATAGCTTTAGCTACACTCTCGAACTCTTCTGGAGTTAGCTTTTCTTTCTTAATGAAACGCATATCATCCATTTCTTGAAGAGGGATTAAATGCACATGTACATGAGGTACTTCTAACCCTACTACAGCCATCCCTACTCTCTTACACGGTACAGCTAGCTCTAACGCCTTAGCCACCTTACGAGAGAACCTCATCAATTCCATATAATGATCCTCTTCCATATCAAAAATCTTATTGATTTCCTTTTTTGGAATACATAGTGTATGTCCCTTTGCATTCGGATTAATATCTAAGAATGCAAGGAAATTATCATCCTCTGCTACCTTATAGGCAGGAATCTCTCCAGTAATGATTTTAGTGAAAATAGAACTCATAATATACTTTTTAAAATTAGTCTCTAGTGATCTCAAGAATCTCAAACTTCATGATTCCATTAGGAACCTGGATCTCCGCTACATCTCCAACAGATTTGCCTAGAAGTCCTCTTCCAATAGGTGAAGTTACTGAAATTTTTGCAGCTTTTAAGTCTGCTTCACTTTCAGCTACTAATGTATAGGTAATCTCCATTCCATTAGCTTGATTCTTTATTTTCACTTTAGATAATACTAAAGCCTTAGACATATCTAACTGAGATTCGTCTATCAACCTAGCATTAGCTACTACTTCCTCTACTTTTGCTATTTTTAGTTCTAATAAACCTTGTGCTTCCTTAGCGGCATCATACTCTGCATTCTCAGATAAGTCTCCCTTATCTCTCGCATCTGCAATAGCTTGAGATGCCTTTGGACGCTCCACACTCTTCAACTGCTCTAACTCGTCTTTTAGTTTTTTAAGACCCTCCGCAGTATAATACGAAATCTTACTCATAATTAACACGTTTATATAAATAGAAAAAATCCCATAAAAACGGGATTCTTCGCTATAAAGATATTTTTATTTTTATCGTTAAATCAATAATTAACTGTTCTACTATATTTGTCAAAGTTAAATAATTAAATTTGTTTTTCAAATAGTTTATTAAAATGAAGAAATTATTTCTAATCCTATTTACTTTACTAATATCTATAGCATGTAGTAAAAGCGGTAGTGGGTATCACAACCCTTATCTACCCAATGTAAAAGTCAATCTTATGGTAAATCTGTACCAAGCAGATGCAGACTACCTAAGATATCAGAACGGTACTTATGTGAATTATAGTCAAGGCATTATAGGTGTAGCAATATTCAACGCTGGCTCACAATATTTCGCTTATGATCTAACCTGTCCTGACCATGCGTTTGACCCTGTTACCTCTAGATTAGTACAAAAAAAACCTAATGATCCGTATGTATACTGTACCAATAAACATCAACATAACGGAGAGGAACCTGCCTTCTATCTAGGTAATGGGCAGTCTATAAAACCAGGGTTAAAATACAACCAACTGAAGCCTTATCCAGTAAGAAAAAGTGGTGACAATATCTTCGTGACTTATTAATAAGTAAATCCTATCAATCTATATCAATACTCCTTCATCGGAGTATTTTTTTGTACCTTACTCTCTTGTGGAGATGGTTCGGGTAGAGATTTAGTACGGTTCGGTAAACCCCTTCTCAACCCAAGTAAATACTAGTTATTACCGAATAGCTTCCGAACGAAATAAAAACAAAAAAGAATAAACACTTATATTTCAATCATTTAAAACAAAAACAATTCTCCATTATAAGTCAAAAAGAGCAAATAGAGTCATTCTCTCTATATTAGTTCATTAGATCTTATAAGACCTACAGCATCTTACTAAAAGCAACATTACGATAAAACGAGGTCAAAAAAAACCACCATATCGCTATGGTGGTCTCTATAAATAATCTAGCCTATTAGATTGTTTATTAATATGGATTAGAACTTAATAGTCAGTCCTGCCAAGATATTAAACTCTGCCTGTGGATAATAAGCAGGTCCCCATTCTGGGTCATAATATCCATTAGACATATATTTTACATTAAATATATTATTTGCTAATACAGATACGCCTACAGATCTTACCCATCCTTTAATCGGGAACTCATAAGTAGCACTTAGATCGTTGATAAAGTATGAATCAAGCTTTGATTCCTTAGCATCTAAGTTGGCCATATATTGTTCTCCTACGAACTTCGTTAGAAGAGATACACTCATCCCCTCTACAGGTAAATACGTAATGGCATTAGAAGCAATAAAATCAGGAGAGAATGCGATATTCGTAGTACCTAGGTTTACAGGTAAATCAGCTACTGTAGTCATAAAGTTCTTATTCTTATTAGCACTAATAGTCATACTAGGAGCCCAATATAACTTATCTAATATTCTCACATTCGCATCGATCTCGATACCTGCTCTATAACTATCACCACTATTCGCTCTTAACATAGCTCCTACATCGTTTATTTCTCCTGTTAAGATAAGTTGGTTTCTATACTTCATATAGTACGCATTCACATTCACAGTAGCACGGTCTCCTTTAAATCTCCATCCTAGCTCATAGTCATCCATGCTCTCAGACTTAGGTTTTCCTTCGCCTTCGTAGTCCTTTCTATTCGGCTCTCTATTCCCTTTAGCATAAGAGAAATATAGTTGGTTCGAATTATTCAGTTGATAAGTAATACCTCCTTTTGGGTTAAAGAAGTTAAATTTATCATCTACTAACCCTGTCTCGATACCGTTAGCTTCATAAGTAACACGTCTATACTGCATATCTCCATATAAACTCCACTGATCAGCGAACTGCCAAGTAGCTTTCGCGTAAAAGTTAAGATCTGTCTTTACAGCATCGTCTCTGTAGTACTCATAGTTAGGTGCTATCTTCACAGGTTCTCTAGTCCACAACACATTACCGAAGTGGTCTCCTTCGTATTTATTAGCTCCTCCACCTAAGATTATATTAAGCTTATCTGTAGTGTAGTTCGTATTAAACACCATACCGTAGAAATGATTCGCTAAACTCTTCTGTCTGATAAGGTCTGTCTTATTTACCTCCTTACCGTCTACGATAATAGGTTGGAATCCATAAGTCTTAAACTTCTGGTTCGTCTTATAGTTCTCATAGTATCCATCGCCCTTAGTATAATGAAGTGATACGTTAGATGACCATGCTGGTGACCACTTCTCGCTCCAATGTAGTTGATAGTGTGTCTGGATGTAATTATCTGTCTCATTGTCATAGAACTGTGTATTGCCTTGATCATCCTTATACTTACCTGCAGGATTATAACGACGACCATACTTATCTATGTCTGCCTGAGATACACCATTCCACGCCTGATAAGTCTTCTGTTTACCACCGAATACGACAGCCTTTACTAATGATGTCTCACCTACATACACTCCCTGTAAGTAGTATGACTTCATCCTAGAAGACGCACGGTCTATATACCCATCAGACCTCATATCTGATAGACGACCAGCAATCTCAAACTTATCATTGATCAATCCTGTGCTAAACTTCACAGTAGACTTACGCGTATTATAACTTCCGAAAGAATTAGAAATTTCTCCATTCGCCTCATGTGAGAAGTCATCTGTCTTTAGATTAAGACTTGCACCGAATGCTGCTGATCCGTTAGTAGAAGTACCTACACCACGCTGTAACTGTAGATTCTGAACAGATGATGTAAAGTCTGGCATATTTACCCAAAACGAACCTTGTGACTCTCCATCGTTATAGGGAATCCCGTTTAAGGTCACGTTGACACGTGTAGCGTCTGATCCTCGTACCCTGAAGCTAGAGTACCCTATCCCATTACCGGCATCGGTAGTAGTCACTACTGAGGTCATATAAGACATGATGGTAGGGATATCTTGTCCAAGATTGCGCTTTCCGATCTCATTCTTAGACAAGTTAGCATAAGCGATAGGCGTCTTCTCATCTGCACGCACAGCTGATAATACGATCTCGTTAAGTGTTGATTGTTGAACAGAATCTTTAACTTGTTTCTCTTGTGCATAGGTCAAACTTGCACAAACAGCAGTTAACAATAAAGATTGAAGTAATGTTTTTTTCATTCGTAAAAAAAATATCTACAAATAAAAGGGGCAATTATTCTTATTAATTAATAATTACACTAGTCCACAACAGTTCTAGAATGAACTGTATATACTCCCTTGGCAGCATTACCCGCCCAGGTTCTATGGGTATGATCTCAGCCGTACGGCACCCCTTTGAGATTTATGGTACAAAGATAGGCTGTTTTTCTAGAGAAAAACAACTATATCGAAGAAGAAGAGATGTTTAACACCTTTTGGGTTAAAACACTCTCTTTCTCAAGGCTTTCTTTAAAGAATTCTGTTGTTTATTGTCTTTTCTTTTTTGCAATACTCTACGAGGAGTTTTCGTCTCTCTACGTTCTTTCTCGATGTGTAATCCTATCGCTAATAACTGAAAGAAACGATCAATAACAATCTCTTTATTCTTAACCTGACTACGTGTATTATCCGCGTCTAGAATAAGCACACCTTCTTTATTAAATCTATTCTTCAGACGTTCTAATAGCAGTGTTCTCTCTTCTTCTGTTACTCCTTGAGAGTTTAGACAGTCCCAAGACAGAACCACTTTAGACGATACTTTATTTACATTCTGACCACCAGCTCCACTACTGCGCACAGCCTTAAATGTCAGTTCTCTTTCGATTATTTCTCTAAGCATTTTTCTCTATTTATTGTTTTATACCACGATATATAAGCCATCGTAGCTAATACTGTAAAGATAGCAAATTGTACTGCTAATATCCCATATCCTCTATAAGCATATAACGGAACAGAGATAATATCTCCTATAATCCACAGTGTCCAGTTCTCTATCTTCTTTAGTGCCATATAGTACATTCCTGTGAAGAAGATACCTGATGTGATAATATCTATATAGTTCTCAGGTAGGATCTCTTTGCCAGAGAAGTGATATACGCCATAGATGATCACAAGAGTAACTGCGAATATGATAAGTCCTTTTATCTTCTCACTAGTGTTCGTACGACTAATCTTCAGAAGAGTATCTCCGTCTTTCTGTCTAGACCAGTTATACCACCCATAAACACTCATGATAGAATAATACCCATTCAAAATCATATCTCCATAATATCCTATCACATAGAGTAAGTAAACAGTGATAATCGTAGCAATAATGCCTGTAGGGTAGACAAGGATGTTCTCCTTACCTGCATACCATACACTCATAATCCCAAAGATAAATACGATAGATTCTAACACTATCTGAAGCGTACTAGTCTCTCTATATGCTCCAAAAAAAAAGTCAATCATAACAAATACACTTAAAATAAAAAACCGCACTCTTCATGGAATGCGGTTCAAAAGTATAATATATCTTTCTAATTAGTTGTTTCTACTCATTACAATTCTCAGAATATACCAGAAAAGTAACATTAACGAAGCAAATAATGATAGAGCAGCTGGTACGTGTTGGTTAGCTGCGTATTCATTTTTAATCTGCCATGTAGAGTATAAGATCGATCCAGAAGCTAAAGCTACCATCGCTAAAGAGAACCATAACCCAAGGTTAAATCCGAAGATCATACCACAAATAATAGTACCTAAAGCTAAGAAGAATCCAATACTAAGGATAGATCTCATAAAAGAGAAGTTAGCATTAGAGCTAAATACTACTCCTGTCAATCCCCCAAATAAAGCCAATGTCATAATACCTGCCTGAGAAATCAGAGTAAGGTCATTAGTCATAGACATAGCGATATATAAAATAGGCACAAAAATAAATGCCTCTGCTAATACGTATAAAAACAGTCCAGCATACTGTACCTTCTTATCTACTGAGTTATCAGCAAGTCTCTGTGCATACCAAGTGATCCCCATAAAGGCACCTAGCACGATCAACCATGAGAACTTACCCATCCCAATAATAGTAAACATACCTTCTACAATGAAAGGCGTGTTCAACATAATAGCTTCTAATACAATAAAAGCTAATACCCCTGCTGCTAAAGTAGCATACGTCTTTTTATAAAACTGTGCTCTTACTACTTCAGATTCCATAGCTACAGGAAGCGTGTAATCAACATTTTCAAAATTGTTTTTCATCATCTATATTTTTCTCAAAAGTACTAATTATCTTTTTAAAATTACAATAGCATTAAGACTCTAATGCATAAACCAACACAAAGTTATCTAATTCTATTGTTTTATATTCGAATTTTTGATTAAAAACTTCATTATTAACAAAACATTCTTTCGTTTTAAGTTCTACCTGCATATCACTTTTAAAACTCAGGCTACGTGACTCACACATCTTAAACATAGCTTCTTTCGCACACCATATCTCTGTCAATGTATCAATCTCATCCGAAGAATTGAAAGCTGTGTTTAGTTCTTCTTCATTGCAAAACTTATTTGCAATACGCTTTATCTTATCGCGCTTCATTTCTACATCTATACCCACATTCTCCTTGCCAATGATAATACTAGCATACTCAAACGAATGCGAAATAGAGATAAATGAACCATCACTAAGACTAGGTCTACCGTTTATATCATAACACAAGTCGTTATCACTATATCCTCCATTGTGCAGCAACTGTCTGACGGCCATAAATCCTTTTTGGTGTACTTCAGATTTCATTCCTTTTAATCGCTCAGCAGAGCGCTCTTGTAGCATAACACCGTTCATCAGTTCCTCGAGATTCTCTTCTACTTTCCAAACTAACACCTTGTAGGTTATTCCTTTGATTTCTTTTACTAAAGGCATCTTATCTATTTAATTACGCAGACAAATATACTTGAATAATAAAAAATCTTAAAGAAACATTTTACTCAATGGTATATACAGCTTTTATAAGCTACAAAAAAAGCCGCTCGAATGAGCGGCTTTAACTAATCAATAATTTATATTTTTTTAGAAAGTCTTAGGCACTCCTACATCCCATGTAGAGAATGCTATACCTTCTTTACTTCCAATAAAAGTAACGACTGGATTAGAATACTGGATTTTAAAGTTCTCTTGTTTAACAAAAATATTCTCTTGCATTAAACCATGATTAAACTTCTGAAGTTCTTGAGGAACTCTTGCTGCTCCTCCATACCATTTACCTTCTGCAACCTTAACAGCTATATCTCCATCAAGATTCTTAAACTCATAATAATAATTTACTCCTTTATATCTATATCTGATGTAACTAGATTCTCCATTATCTTCTTTATCATTAAAGTTAAATATAATCAAATCTAAATTATATCCTCCTAATGCAGTTTTCCCTAAATCATTCAACATCTTTAAAAATAGAGGAGAATTACTTTTAGAGTTAATTAATGAAGTATTACTTTGAAACTGGAATAACCTATCTTGCTTAACCTCAGGCGTATTCAAAACTTTCTTATAGTCTGAGTAAGTATTAATTGGTGCAAAACTATATTGAATAGATGCAAAATTTCCGTTTGCATTATATTCAAAATCACCTGTTTTCGCATTATAATCAAACTGTGTAACCAAATCGCTTCCAACTTTAAGTGCAGGTGCTACTTTTATACCTTGAGGGTTAAAACTAATACCAAAAGCAGAGCCATCAACTACATTATCTCCCCCTTCGATCTCAATAAATCTAACAGAAGGAGAATATGCTAAATCGTATGCTTTCACTTCGCCAGTTGTCTTAATTTGTAAAGTTCTAAAATAGGGTTTATCTAAAGAAGACATTTTTCCAATCATTGATGGAATCGATTTAAAATTCTCCCAATCTTCTTTAGTCGCTTTTACAAAAACAACTTCTCTATCCTTCTTCGCTGTTCTAAAATGAATTTCATTCTCTGTATTACCAAAGTAACCAAATTGATATTCACCATAGTAACCTTGACCAGATTCATAAGGGGAATTTATTGGATCAGACAATTCATGGATTTTTGTACGGGTAGTAAATATTAAACTTGTTGTAGCTCTTTGTTGAATAGTGTATTCACTATTTTCAATTGTTTGTCCAGAAAGATCAAAATCAGATACCATTTCGACATTACGAGCATCTTTAAACCTCATTAAATATGTAAATCCTCCTAGTCCATCTGTATCAGTAAAATATACTACTCTCCACCCATATTCAGAAGAAAGTAATAGATCTTTTAGCTTTTTCTCTTGTTCAGAAAGTCTTTCTGCTACAGATTTATCAAAAACTCTATCTTCCTCTTTTTGACAAGAAACTACTCCAGCAAGAATTATTGTCGCTAAAAAAGCCTTTGCTATATATTTTTTCATAATTAAAAGTCTTTATAATATTATTCTTCTACCTCACCCGATACTACAGCATTAGTATTTCTCTCTGCAGCATCACGTAAAGCATAAAAGTCCATATCGAATTGCTCTTTAAAGTACTTTTCTACAATGTCAATCTTACGTTGAATAACAGCTCTACCTGGTTCTGGTACAGTTAACATAAATGCAGCCAATTCTGTTTTACTTTTTTCAAGTACAAAAGATGCAGTCTCAGCAAAATCTTCATCATAGTTGTTACGAGCATAAGGAGTAACAAAACCAAGAGCGTTACTTGCTTTTGCAGTTTGATTATACCAAGAAGAAGTATACCCTCCACCTTTTGCGACATCAGTCCAAGCTGTTAAGTCATAAGGCTTAGTTTGGTTTAAAATATGGATATACTCGTGTTGTATAGTATGTACAAACTGTTTTACATTATCTATGTTTTTTAAGTTTAAAAAATCAGTATTATACAATGTGATTTTGGCACCACCCCCAGCATCACCTAATACAATTGTACCATTGTGATTTAGGTTATAACTACCTATTAAGTGCAATTGTCTAGGAGCTATCTTTTTTACAAAATCTTCACCTCCTATTTCAGAGTAACTATCAATCCAAATCTTCTTAATAACTTGAAGAGCTGGTTTAACACTAGACACCTTTGGAGGATATAGCGTTTTATCAGCTTTACCCATTGCTTCGTCCCATAAATAGGTAGCAGCAATATTATAAGGTTTAGTATATTTAGCTTCAATCCACAGATCTAATTCTGTTTTTGGCTTTTCTGTTGTATCAAAAATAGATTCACTGCGCAATGAGTCATCTTTAGAACAAGCAGTCATTAATAGCGTCGTAGTAAACACAATACTTGCTCCTTTAACTATATTTTTAATTATCATAATTACTTGATTTTATTGTATTTATCTTGGATTAGCTGGTATTCCTCTATCTAAAGCAACCTGTGGTAACTGTAATTGATACCTCAAATCACCTTTTTGAAGTATATGTTCTGAACCACCCGTTAGTTTGTGTTTAACCTCTAAATTAAATCTTCTAATATCAAACCAACGATATCCTTCTTGGAATCCTTCTCTTCTTCTCATTTCCGATATTGCCTCAAGCATAACGGCCTGTTCTCTATTAATTTTTGTTATGGGCGAGTACTTTCCTTCCTCATAACCAATCAACTTTTCAATATCCTCATACTGTAAAATTCCTATTAAACTTTCAGGTTTAAACTGTGGAGGAAGCTCTGTTCTTAATAACACTAAATAAGTATACATTTTAATTGCTTCATCAATTCTATTCTCCATCACAAAAGCCTCCATACGATCTAAATACAACATATCATTTGAAAATAGTACAAAAGTAACATGAGGAATACCTGTCATATTAGTGAAGTCATTAATCTTAAAATATTCATTAAACTTAGGAACATAAAAAGCGTCATTATTACTATAGTTCGCATTAGGATAATTCCAATTCATTGGCGACTTAATAACTTCTGAAACTGGATTAGTACTTGAACTAAACAATCCTTTATCTCCCTTAGTTGCTTCTCCTTGAGTAAGTACAAATCTAGATGCATAAGTAGTTCTCTTCTTTCTAGAAGGAGATGTTACTACTAACAGGTTTGTGTCTAACTCTGTTCTCGAGAAGTGAATTTCATTTTGAGCAGTTGAAAAATCAGCAGTACCAGCAACATCTCTTAGCTTACCAATAGGTAAATCTCCTAACGTATTAGAATATTCAATTGACTTAGCAAACTCTCCTTTATATAGATAAAAACGAGCTGCAAAAGCCTTAGCAGAAGCTTCTGTAAAATGATACTTAGCTATATTTGCTGATTCATATTGAGCTCCTTTAATTCCAATAAGTCCTTCAAGTAAGTCTTGTTCAATTAACTTATATACCTCTGCAACACTAAGACGTTTATATTCTTTTAAAAGTACATTTTCTACTTCAGTAACATAAGGTATCCCTAGATCACTTTCAGCTGTAGCAGGATTATAGTGCTTAGCCCATAAGTTTACTAACATAAAGTGATTATAAGCACGAGCTAATAATGCCTCCGCTCTTAAATGAGTTAATCCATATTTAAAAGAAGGTTTATTTGCATATTCCTTTTCCATACTAGATAAAGCATCTAATGCTGCATTTGCATTTGCAATTGCCTCATAACAAGCCATCCAAAACGCTTTTGGTGTTTCATAACTTTCTTCCGTATTCACTACCCAAGTAAAGTTCTGCTCGCTTTGTAATGTTGATTGATTTAGTTTTCCGTTGTCAATAACGTTATCACTCATCTCTTCTGCAAACTCAACATGTGTAGCAGAAGGGTAAGCACCTACTAATAATTCACTAACTTTTTTAGGTGTATCTATTTGGGTTCTATTGTCTGGTACTTCCGAAAGAAAGTCACTACACCCTACTGTAGCTGTAGCCAAGAACAATAAACCAACTAATATCTTTACTCTCTTCATAATAATCTATAATTTAAAAACCAACATTAAGTGTCAATGTATATTGACTTGTTTGTGGCATTGCTACCCCTCCTGTTCTGTAGAACTCTGGATCCTCTCCATTTAACTTCTTATCAGCATAGATTAACCATGGATTAGTCGCATTAAAACGCAATGAGAAATTAGACATTTTCATAGATCGCTTAAAGTGATCAGGGAATTCATAAGTCAAAGAAACATTCTTTAATCTCACAAAACCTCCATCAGCTACACGCTCTGAAGAATAATTATACGTATTATATCCTCTTAAAATTGATGTAGCCCCTACTGTATTAGCTGTTGTTAAATCAGGAATTGTAGGAACATTTGTAAAGTTCTCATCTCCTGGGTTAATCCAACGGTCTTCAAATGTTTTACCAAATACATCCGTATCATTGTATCTACTTGCATAAGATGGATATAATCTGATCTTATTTCCTCCTGAAGCAACAATTAAGAAATTTAAGCTCCAGTTTTTGTAAGTGAATGTATTCGTTAACCCTAAAGTTTTATTTGGCTCAATAGATCCTTCATACTTTAAGTATCCTGTTGGATTAGTTGTATCTTGGAAATTTGCTCCCCCAATAACGTTTGTTTCACCAGGTGCTTGTGCAAATGTTGGTAATCCTAAGTGATTCAGTCCCGTGAATTGGTATGAATATAAAGAGTTACGAGGTTTTCCTACAACGTTACCTCCAAATCCTTGAACTAAATCAAGTACACGTGGAGTATTTTGTAAACTAGTAACTTCTTGATCATAATAAGAACCATTAACTGTAGTTGACCAACTAAACTCAGGAGTTTTGATATTAGTTGTAGTAATTCCAAACTCAACTCCTCTAGTACGCATATCTGCATTATTACCGAGTTTAATTTCCTGACCTCCAATACCTGAAGTTCTGATATAATCAATTAAATCAAATGCTTTTCTCTCGTAAACATCTGCCACTAATTGCACTCTATTATTCCATAATCCTAAATCAACACCTACGTTTAATTCGTGCTGTTTCTCCCAAGTTAAATCAGTATTTTGAAGATCTTTAATACTAATACCATTCTCTATATTACCTAAATTAGGTCTAGGAGTAACATAAGGTTTATAAATAGCTAAAGAATTCGTAGCTGGTCCTGATGTTGCAGTTAAACCATAAGAAGCGCGTAAAGCTAAATTACTCACCGTATGTGAGTTCTCCATAAACTTTTCACTAGAGATATTCCACTTTCCTGAAGCAGTCCATGTTGGTAACCATCTAGAAGAACCTGTATCCCCCTGTCTATTTGATCCATCATAGCGTCCTGTTAGAGCCACAGTATAACGTCTATCATAAGTATATGCCGCTCTAGCAAAAAAAGCAACTGTTCGCTCTCTCTCTTCTCCATAGTTAAAATACTCTCCTCCTTGTTCTAACAATTTACGCATTGCCAATAACTCTGGATAAGTAGTCATCCCTTTGTCAAATTGAACTCCTTGCGCTAAGAAATAATCCTTATTACGATTTACAACTCTCATCTCTGTTCCTCCGAATACATCTAATTCATGTACATCGTTAAACACGTTATCGTAAGTAAAACTATTTCTCAATAAGAAAGAAGTCATATCATTCGTATATGTTCTCTTTAATCCTGAATTTGTCATGATAGGTGTTGGAGGTAATGCAGCATTATTAGGATCTTTATATAAGAATATATTTTGATCACGTTCTACAGTAGACTCATCAGCATTATACGCTGCTATTACATTTGAATCTTGAGTTACGTTATGTACACGTTTAGTTGTAGCATAACGAGCTGACCCACTTAGATTATACGTTAAGTTAGGTAGTATTTTATAATCAATATCTGCTTGGAAACGAATATCTTTTACATCAATATCCATATAGTTATTGTCTAACTCATTCATGATATTGAATGGAGCCCAATTACTTCTGTAATACTCATAATTACCTTTATTATCATAAGGACGCAATGTTCTAGTTGTATTTAAAGCATAACTAAATGGATTAATGTCAAAATCACGTTTTACAGAGCCATTTACTACATCTTTCTCAGCATCATAAGCTCCAGGTGCTTTTTGATCACGTACAGAAGCAATTGATGATAATGAAATTTTTAATTTGTCATTAACAAAGAATGTATTTTTTAAGTTCATTGTTAAACGATGTACTTTATCAGCAATAGACCATCCCGAATCTGCTAAATAACCAACAGAAGCAAAATATGCACTATTCTTTCCTCCTCCGTTAAAACTTAATGAATGCTGTTGCACAATAGATGGTCTAAACAATTCTTTAAACCAATTTGTATTTGCTTTTTCATGTGTTTGTAGAAAGCTATTCTGTGCAGCCTGACTATTATACACTCCGTACTGATTATGTACAGGATCATATTGGTTCATAGCGCGATACATGATACCATAAGCCCCACTGTTACGCCCATATAACATAGAAGAGTAATCTAAATACCCTTTGCTTTGAAGCTCTCGATAAACCATCATATTATCTTGAGAGTTCATCACATCATATTGGCTATACTGAGGTATAGGACGCAATGTATTCTCCATACTATAACTGATACTCATAGGTGTTTCTCTTCTACCAGATTTAGTAGTGATCACCACTACCCCATTCATAGCACGAGAACCGTAGATAGCCGTTGCAGACGCGTCTTTAAGTACATCTATACTCAATACATCATCTGCATTAATTCCAGACAAAGCAGAACTCAATACAGATTCAGAGTTACCTGATGCCAATTGTTCAAAAGATACATTGATAATATCCTCTTGAACCACCCCGTCAATAACCCATAGTGGTTTAGTATCTCCCATAATAGAAGAAGCTCCACGAATAGTAATTTTAGGAGCAGCTCCGAAAGTACCTGAAGGGTTTTGTATAGTTACCCCTGCTACCTTACCTTCGATCATTCTACTCACATCCGCTACCCCATCTACCTTCAGATCTTTCGCTTCGATACGACTTACAGCTCCAGCCTCCTTACGTTTAGTAATAGTCTGATACCCTGTATTAATCACTACTTCGTCAATCATCTCCGTTGCTTCTCCTAAAGAAACATTGATAACTGCTAGCTCTCCGACTTTCTTCTCTGCTGAATTGAATCCCATGAATTCAAACACAAGAACGGCGTCCTTACCATTTACCTTAATAGAGTAATTTCCATCTATATCTGTCTGTACTCCCTCTTTAGTACCTTTGACAAATATAGTAGCGCCAGGCAATGATGAACCATCATCAGAAGCCACAACTCTTCCTTTAATTACCTTTTCTTGCGCATACACACTTCCAGTAACTGTAAGTGCTAATGAGAAGAAAAAGAATTTAAGTAAACCTTTCTTCATACTTGTTAACTATTAATTAATTTATCATTAACAAATAAATAACATAATATTATCAAAAACTAGAGGTAATGTGATTTTTATCAAATTATCATCATAATACACTATTTATTAAATAATATAACTTTTAAATATATTTAATAAAAATTACACACTATAATTTATTTATATTAACTACTATGTCAGATAAGGTAAATAAAAAAGGGTATACATAAAGTATACCCTTTTTTATTATCACAAAGCGATTTTAAGAAACCACAGTCATAATATTATTGTTTCTTTAACAAATCTCTGATTTCTGCTAAAAGATCCTCTTGAGTAGGTGCTGGTGGTCCTGCAGGTGCTTCTGGTGCAGCCTCCTCTTTCTTTCTTAATGAGTTAACTCCTTTTACTAAAAGGAATACACATAGAGCTAACAATGTAAAGTTGATTACCTCTGTAATAAAGCTACCATAAGCAAATACAACATTACCGTCTATTCCTCTTGCTGCTGCTAGAGGTGCCCCATCAGGTGCATCTCCTTTTAACACTACATACATATTAGTGAAATCAGGTGTTCCGATGATAGCAGATACTAATGGCATAATAACATCGTTTACAACACTCGTTACAATTTTACCGAATGCTCCCCCGATGATTACCCCTACCGCTAGGTCCATTACATTGCCTTTGACAGCGAATTCTTTAAATTCTTTTACAAATCCCATAGTCTTTATTGTTTAAGTTTTGAATAGTTAAAAATATAACTTTTTTACTCTATAAAAAAAATTCTTTTAACGCGAAGTGCAATACTCGTTAAAATCTCATATGGTATTGTTTTTATTTTATCTGCTATAATAGTGACTGGCAGGTCTTTACCAAAAATAACAACCTCATCATTTTCTTGGCATTTTATTTCTGTTACATTGATCATTAACATATCCATACAGATAGATCCTGTGATCTCTGCTTTTTGCCCATTTACTAAGACATAGCCCACAGGTCCCCATGAGCGATGTACTCCATCAGCATATCCTATGGGCACAGTGGCGATACGTGTTTTACCTTCTGCGCGAAATCTCCGACCGTATCCTACACTGTCTTTATCTTTGATTTCTTTGATTTGCATAATGCGAGTTTTAAGCGTACTAACATTAGCCAATTGTTGCATTTCTTCTCTATCATTACCAACTCCATACAATCCTATTCCCAATCGAACCATATCAAACTGATGCTCCGAAAAGTTAAAAATACCGGATGTATTCAGAATATGACGTATTGGGTTAATCCCTAATTCTTGTATTAGTTTATCTGAGTTATCTGTAAACATCTCTATCTGTCCAAGTGTAAAGTCTGTATATTCAGGCATATCACTTGATGATAGATGTGAGAATATAGATTTGACTTCGACCACATTAGTATGTCTAAGCACTTCTATTAACTCGTCTAGATCTTCAGTCAAAAAACCATGTCTATGCATACCCGTATCCAGCTTGATATGGATAGGATATTCATAGCAGTTGCGTTCTCTAGCTACTTTTAAGAATGCATTAAGCTCACGTACAGAGTACACCTCTGGCTCTAGATCATACGCTATCATCGCTGAGAATGCATTAATCTCAGGATTCATCACGATAATCTTAGTATTCACACCAGCCTTGCGCAATTCTATTCCCTCATCTGCAAAAGCTACTCCTAGATAATCTACCTTCTCATGAGCTAATAATTTCGCTACTTCATAGCTACCATTACCATATCCGAATGCCTTCACCATGACCATCACTTTAGTCTCTGGCTTTAGCTTTGAACGGTAGAAATTAAGGTTGTGACACATCGCAGTAAGATTAACTTCTAGTACAGTCTCATGCGTTTTCTTCTCTAGCATCGTGACGATTCTGTCAAAGCGGAATCCTCTAGCCCCTTTGACTAAGATATTCTCATCACTAAAATCCTCTACAGATACTTTCTGTAAGAACTCTTCAGTGTCTCTATATAGATAAGTGTTCGTCGTCCCGATTAGATACTTACTTATATGCTCTCCTATACCGATCACCCGAGTTATCTGATGTGTAGACAACAGCTCTTTTAGCTGACCATATATCTCCTCCTCCTCATACCCACTCTTAAACATATCTGATAGTATCACAGTCTTAGACGCACTCACCTTATGCTTCTCTAGAAAGTCAAGAGCGATAGATAGTGACTGATAATCTGCATTATACGCATCATCTATTATCGTACAGTTATTCACACCATTCTTTACCTGCATACGCAGTTCTACTGGATAGAGTCCTTGGATACGCTGTGCTATCTTCTCTAAGTCATACCCTAAGTAAGACATCGTACTAATACAAGTCATTATATTACGCACAGAACTATCATCTGTGAATGGAAGTTCTACTGAGTACGAATCACCTTGATCAATAGATACAGTAAGACTAGAGGAATAAAGCTGTCCATAGACATTCGCTGACGTATCTGTCAGACTCCAAGTATATACAGAAGCAACAGAACTAAAATATTGTAATAACAACTCATTCTGCTCACAAATAACTACCTCAGCATCCTGGAATAGTTTAGCTTTCTCACTCACTTTTTCTTCTAATGAGCGAAAACCTTCTCCATGCTCTTCTGTAAGTGCTGTAAAAACACCTATAGTAGGCTTGACCACCTTAGCAAGTCTCTCCATTTCACCCACAGTAGATATTCCAACTTCGAAGATACCTAAGTTGTGCTTCTCCTCTATCCCAAATACAGATAGTGGCACACCCGTCTGAGAATTATAACTCTTAGGGCTCTTAATGATCTTATACTCTTCGCTCAGTAGATAGTTAAGCCATTCCTTTACTACCGTCTTTCCTTTACTACCTGTAATTCCGATAACTGGAAAATCAAAACGATCTCTATGAAAAATAGCCGCACCCTGAAGTGCAGCTAATGTATTATTTACTTTAAAGAAAAGTACTCCTTCTATAGGACGTACCTTAGTCTGGTCAGAGATCACGATATATCTGACTCCTTTATTTACCAATTCTTCGATATAATCATGTCCATCATGATTACCCCCTTTTAATGCAAAAAATAAAGTGTGCTGATCATTCTGCAATGACCTACTGTCTACGGATATATTCGAAATATCTACATATTCACTCTTACTGTTTCCTATAATGTCTGCTCCAATGAATGAACAGAACGCATCCGTATTAAATTTCATTATTTTGCCTTATTTGATATACAAAGGTAAAGAGAGTCATACCACTCTCTATCTATACAAAATCTTAAAAATTACATTTTATATAAGACCAACCTTCCTCTTGTTTTTCGATGATATAAACTAATCCTGAAGGTACGAATCCTACATTCTCGATAATATCTGATTTATCTATTTTGCGAGCATTGATTGTATTCTCACACGCAAAGAATTGTATACCTTTTTGCATCACTGCCTTAAGAGGTTCTCCTACCATCGTTTTGCTTTTTCTAAGCATTCCGATACCAGGCCCATGCACGACTACTTGTATCGTTACATCCTCTTTCCAGTGATTTCTAACATTAGATACATAAGTCATTAGTGCATTCTGTTCGTTAATGTTGTCTGTGTTTAATTGAAATACAACGTTGTGCTTTGTATTTTTCATAAGTATATCTATTTTTAAGTTTTGGGTTCTATTTTTTAAGTTCTATAAAACTACTAAAAACCACTCATATCGACTAATAAACTCTCACAAACTTTTACTACTATTCTGTTTAAAATTCTATTCAGATCTAAATCTATCCTTTCAAAAAAAGGAATTTCTTTTTTTTGTTTTCAGCATAAATAAGTTCCTATTTATACCCTAAATTCACTTTTAATACCTTCTTTTTTTTAAAAAGTATCCCTAAAATTATCTATAAGAACAATTTTACTAAAAAAATGCTTTACTTTTTTTTCTACAAAATAAATCACAATACATTAATTATCAATATAATAACCCAAAATCAACCCTATAACCTCTCAACCACAATACTCCCCTTACACCTAGTAAAATAAGGCTTTACAGGCTTTTCCTTCGACAATACATGGACAATACCCCGATAATAATGGACGTAAAAACCCTTTTGTCCAACAAGACACCTTTTATACACCAATCATTCTCCTCTTATCTCAGTATTACGTAGTATTAATTTTCACTTCCATTCCTATATCCAATCATCTTTCATTATAAATGGTATACTAACAAAAAAGAAGTGCTGTGTATCCTAGGTTACATTTCTTCTCGATTTTAATCGAGAACTTTGTCTTATTAAATTAAATGTTATGGAATGGATATATGGCCCATGGCCTTGGTATGTAGGAGGTTTATTCATCGCTACTACACTTATATTACTTTTATTAATGGGCAAATCTTTTGGGTTTTCCTCTAATCTACGCACCATGTGCTCGATGATGGGAGCAGGTAAGAGTTGTGATTTCTTCTGCTTTAACTGGAAAGCTCAGACGTGGAACTTACTTTTCTTAGTAGGAACTATCCTAGGAGGGTTCATCGCATACCACTTCTTAAGTGTCGAGCCAGCAGCGATACCACTAGCCAATCAGACGATAGAGAAGCTCCATACACTAGGTATAGAAAGTGCTGGCAAGGCATATATACCTACAGAGTTATTCTCTAATGAAGTCTTTGGTTCTATTAAATCTATCGGACTACTATTATTAGCAGGGTTCTTCGTAGGGTTTGGTTCTAGATATGCAGGAGGATGTACTTCAGGACATGCAATCAGTGGGTTAAGTAATCTACAATTGCCTTCCTTGATAGCAGTAATTGGTTTCTTTATAGGAGGGTTAATTATGGTACACCTACTGTTCCCTTTTATTTTCTAACACAAATGATTAACAATATTTACATCAATAAGATACAATGAAAAAATTAGCCTATTTATTAGTCGGGATGCTTTTCGGGATAGGAATGTTTAAATCTGGAGCAGCATCGTGGTTCAGAATATATGAAATGTTTCAATTCGACAGCTTCCACATGTACGGTATTATGGGAACTGCATTAACTATCGCTGTTATCGCAACCTATATTATCAAGAAAAAGAATATCAAAGACTTCTCTGGTAACCCGATTGAGTTCACCCCAAAAGAGAAGAGTGTACCACGCTATCTGATAGGAGGAATCTTTTTCGGGTTAGGGTGGGCATTAGGAGGAGCTTGTCCCGGACCTATGTTTGCCTTATTTGGAGCAGGCTTTTTACCTATTTTGATTGCCATCATCGGAGCATTATTAGGGACTTGGTTCTATGGATTGATCAGAAGATGGCTTCCTCATTAATAAACAATATGGATTAAAGGAACTAATACTTTTGATATATTGTCACGATAAAGTAACTTAGAACCATTAATTCATTTGTTTATTCTTTTATGGAACATATCATACGAAACAAATACCGCTCTACCTTCGAGGAGAAGTTATTAGAAGAAATCATAGAAGTATCTACTATAAAAGACTTTAAAGAAGGAGAAAAGTTGATGGAGATAGGAGAATACATTAAGAAGATTCCTCTACTCCTAGAAGGTGCTATCAAAATCATCAGAGAAGATCAGCGAGAGGGAGAGATAGTCCTATACTATATAGAAGAAGGAGATACCTGCGCGATGACACTGACCTGCTGCTTAGGTGAGACGAAGAGTCAGGTGCGCTCTATAGCAGAACGCGATGGTAGTGTAGTCTTAGTTCCTGTAGGAAAAATGGATGAATGGCTGGTAAAATATAAGAGTTGGCGCAACTTCGTACTCAACAGTTATAACAACCGTATGAACGAAATGCTAACTGCTATAGATAGTCTTGCCTTCATGAATATGGAAGAACGTCTATGTAACTTACTGAGAAGTAAAGCGAAGATATACAACAGTCGATTTATCAACAATACACATCAAGAATTAGCTGACGAACTAAATACCTCTAGAGTAGTGATCTCTAGAATACTAAAAACTTTAGAAAACGAAGGTATTATACAGCTCAATAGAAAATATATCGAGCTACTTAAGCCTTAAGTACAGATATGGATTATACAGCATTAATAGGGTATGCACTAGCCTTACTTATCGGGATATCACTAGGCCTTATCGGTAGTGGTGGATCTATACTCACCGTACCTATCCTCGTGTATATCATGAAGGTAGAGCCCTTCGTAGCTACAGCATACTCACTATTCATAGTAGGATCTACTTCTCTAGTAGGTGGTATAAAAAACTATATAGACAAAAAAGTAGATCTAAAAACAGTATTGCTCTTCGGGATACCCTCTGTCATCACAGTATATATCACGAGAGCCTACTTACTCCCACTTGTACCAGATGTAATATCCATCGGTAGCTGGAGTATAGATAAGAATATTGTGCTGATGGTCTTATTTGCCTTAGTGATGTTCACTTCGGCAACTAAAATGATCAGACCAAAAAAAGAAATAGAGGTAATAGATACTAAGCCAGCCTTATCAGGGCTAGTATTACAAGGCATCTTGATCGGACTGCTAGCAGGTACAGTAGGTGCTGGAGGAGGATTCTTAATCATTCCCGCTTTAGTCTTATTTGCCAAAATGCCTATGAGACAAGCTGTCGGCACCTCATTATGCATTATCGCTATACAGTCCTTAATAGGATTCTTAGGCGATCTAGGTCATACCGCTATGGACTGGGCGATGCTACTTACTTTTAGCGGGATATCTATGGTAGGGATCTTCATCGGTATCTATTTAACAAAGTACGTTCCTGATAAAAATTTAAAAAAGTGCTTTGGTTATTTCGTACTAATCATGGCTATTTATATCCTAATTAAGGAAGTGTTTTTATAGTTTGTAACCTAAGTTACTGTCATTTTAAAAACATCTTCTTACTTTTACTACAAACAAAGAAATAAACTACAATATGAAAATAGAACAAATTTATACAGGATGTTTAGCTCAAGGAGCTTACTATATAGAGAGCAACGGAGAAGTTGCTATCATCGATCCACTAAGAGAGGTACAGCCTTACTTAGACAGAGCGGCTAAAGATAATGCGACGATTAAATATATCTTCGAAACACACTTCCACGCAGACTTCGTGAGTGGACACGTTACATTAGCTGAGAAAACAAATGCTCCTATCGTATACGGACCAAATGCTAACCCAACGTTTAAGGCACATATCGCTACAGATGGAGAGGTATTTAAAATAGGAAATATCACAATCACAGCATTACACACTCCGGGGCATACGATGGAGAGTACTACGTACTTACTAAAAGATGAGAATGGAAAAGATCACGCTATCTTCAGTGGAGATACGTTATTCTTAGGTGATGTAGGTCGTCCTGACTTAGCTCAGAAAGCGGCTGACTTGACTCAAGAGCAATTAGCAGCTACGCTATACAATAGCTTACGCACGAAGATTATGACGTTAGCAGATGATGTTATCGTATATCCTGCGCATGGTGCTGGGTCTGCTTGTGGAAAGAACTTAAGCAAAGAAACTGTTGGTACCCTAGGGGATCAAAAACAAACGAACTATGCACTACGTGCTGATATGACAGAAGCAGAGTTCGTAAAAGAAGTAACAGATGGTCTACTACCTCCTCCTGCATACTTCCCACTAAATGTGAAGTTAAATAAAGAAGGATATGAGAATGTAGAGACGATCATCAATAACAACAAAGCCCTTACTCCAAAAGAGTTCCAAGCTTTAGCAGAAGAGTCTGGTGCCTTATTATTAGACGTACGTTCTGCTTCAGACTTCGCTAGTGGACATATACCAGGAGCTATCTTTATCGGATTAGATGGTCAATTCGCTCCTTGGGTAGGTGCATTAATCACAGATATTAAACAACCTATCTTATTAATCACTCCAGAAGGACGTGAAGAAGAAGCTGTGATTCGTCTATCTCGTGTAGGATATGACAATACGTTAGGGTACTTAAAAGGAGGATTCTCTACTTGGAAAACAGAAGGTTTTGAATACGATACTGTACAACAAGTAACAGCAGAAGAACTAGCTGATAAAATAGTGAATGAAGATATCAAGGTAGTAGATGTACGTAAGCCAGGAGAGTACAATTCTGCTCATATCAACTATAAAAACTTGACTCATTCTCCATTAGATTATATCAATGATAATATCGCTGACTTCCCAACAGAAGGTAAATTCTTTATCCACTGTGCAGGAGGATACCGTTCATTAATCGCGTCTTCTATCCTAAAAGCTAGAGGATACCACAATATGATCGATGTAATCGGAGGTTTCGGCGCTATCAAGAACACCTCTATCCCATTACAAGAAGGAGGTAGCTGTACAGCAACATGTCCAACAACTAAACAATAATACAATGAGTAATTTTCAAGAGTTAATCGATAGAGATCAGTTAACTTTAGTTGATTTCTTCGCTACGTGGTGTGGTCCATGCCAGATGCTAGCTCCTGTGCTAGAAGAAGTAAAAAAAGAGCTACAGGATGATATCTCTATTATCAAAATAGATGTAGATAAGAATACGGCTCTTACCACACAGTACAGCACACAATACCAGATGAGAGGTGTACCTACACTAATGCTTTTTAGAAAAGGTAAACTTCTGTGGAAACAATCTGGATATATGGATAAACAGACATTATTAGGTCATATCGATCAGTATAAGCATAATTATTAAAAATAAGGCTACCTATCAAAGGTAGCCTTACTTTTTATAATACTATTCAAAGATTAAAACCCTGCTATATATCAGTTGTTCAATTTATTAGAATTAATATTATATATTTATGACAATTAACCTTAATTACTGACTTATGAAAAAAATAGTGTATACACTTATGTTTGCATTGACAATAAGTGCTGCAGATTACGCTCATGCTCAACAGAAGGAGAAACCAACTTTCGTAACCTCTGTTGAAGACATTAAAGAATACAAACTGTCTAATGGGCTAAAGGTACTCTTACTTCCTGATGCTACTCAGAATAATGTGATAGTTAATATCGTGTACAACGTAGGGTCTAAACATGAGGGATATGGAGAGAAAGGTATGGCTCACCTATTAGAGCACATGCTTTTTAAAAGCACTACTAAACTAGGCGATATCAAAAAAATGCTCTCTGACAAAGGTGGCCAAGCACAGGGGACTACTTGGTATGACCGTACAAACTACTATGAGATATTCGCTACTTCTGATGAGAATCTAGCATGGGCACTAGAGATGGAAGCAGATCGTATGATTAACGCTACTATACTTCAATCTGATTTAGACAAAGAGTTCTCTGTAGTGCGAAACGAATTTGAGATAGGAGAGAATAACCCTAGTAGAGTATTAATGGAAAGAACTATTAATACAGCTTACTTATGGCATAATTACGGGCTTAGTACCATCGGGTCAAAAGAGGATATCGAACGTGTTAAAGCTCCTCAATTAAGACGATTCTACGAAAAATACTATCAACCTGATAATGCTACTCTACTTATAGCTGGTAAGTTTGATGAGGCTAAAGCATTAAAATACGTAGAAGATTACTTCTCTGTGATTCCTAAACCTAAACGTGTATTAGATGAAATATTAACTGTAGAACCTGCTCAAGATGGTGAGAAATTTGTAGAAGTAAGACGTGCAGGTGATTCTAAGCATATACAGACCTTATACCACACTGCTTCATACGCAGATAAAGACTTTGCGGCACTTGTAGCACTACAATCTATACTGACTAATGACCCCTCTGGATATTTATATAAAGATTTAGTAGAGACTAAGAAGGTATCATCACTATACTCTTTTAGCCCTACAGTGAGAGATGCAAGTTTTATCTTATTTAACTTTGATATTCCTCTTGATAAAGATCAAAATGAGACACTGAAAGATATCAAGACTGCTTTAGCTAAAATAGAAACTATCAAGTACACACAAGAAGACTTAGATAGAGCTAAAACAAGAATCTCAAAAGGTCTAGAAGATTTAAAGAACAATACTATCCGAACTGCTATTAACTTAACAGAGATTATCGGAGCTGGAGACTATCGCCTGGCTAATTTGTACAGAGATAATGTAGAGAACTTAAAACTAGAAGATATCAATAGGGTAGCTAAAAAGTACTTTAAAGATAATAACCGTACAGTAGGTATGTTTATCCCTTCTAAGGATGAAATAAGAGTGAAGCCAACTGAGTTCTTAGATAAAGACATTAAGGCGCTAGTAGAGAACTATAAAGGAAAAGAAGCATCAGAAGAGTTAAGACCATTCGAAGCATCTATTGCTAATTTACAGAAGAATTATTCTACTGCTAAACTTGGAAATGGGCTTAAATATGGTATTATAGATAAAGATATCAAAGGGGAGAAAGTACAAATAAGTATGACACTACCAGTAGGTAATCAAAAAGACTTATTAAACAAACAATACATAGGTTCTTTTGCAGCAAACCTATTGAATGCTGGGACTAAGACTATGACTAAACAACAGATAAAAGATAGGTTAGATCAATTAAAGTCAACTATATCTGTTAGATTTAATGGTCAAAATATTAGCATAGGAGTATCATCATACAGAAGTAGTATAGAAGAAACGATGGTTATTCTTAAAGATTTATTGACTAACCCTATCTACCCTGAAACAGAATTAGAGAAATTAAAAATAGACTATATTACTAATTTAGAGTCTCAACTAAGTGATCCTCAAGCTATCGCTTCCAACAAAATCTCTCAATTAACAGAGAAAGAAGAAAAAGGAAGTATCTTCTATACTCCATCAACTCAAGAGAACATTGATGGTATTAAAAAAGTTAAACTAGAGGAAATTAAGGACTTCCACAAGAATTTCTTTGGTGCCAATAACGGTATTGCTACAGTAATAGGTATGAAAGACAAAGAAGCTGTGGATAAGCTATTAGAGAACACGTTCGGTAACTTTAATAGTAAAGCTAAATATGAAAAAGCATATCCTAAGTTTATAGACACTAAACAAGTAAAAGAAATATTCGAAACTCCAGACAAAGAAAATGCTGTAGCTATAGGTAAACTAAACTTTGAGATGAATCAATCAAATCCTGACTATGCTGCATTAGTATTTGCAAACGAAGTAATGGGAGGTGGATTTATGACTGCGCGTATCCCTCAACGCTTACGCGAAAAAGAAGGAATTAGCTATGGTGCAGGTACCTCATTAAGTGTACCTAGTGATCCTAAAAACGTGAATGCTTCTTGGTCTATATACGCTTTTATGAACCCTACTAAACGCGTTGATGTAGAAAAAGCTTTGAATGAAGAGTTTAATAAATTAATTACTTCAGGTATTACTGAAGAAGAATTAACTGCTAACAAATCTTCATGGAAGAATGCAAAACAAGCAAATCTAGGTAGCGATGGATACTTAATATATTTATCTTCTTTATTCTTGTTATACGACACTCCATTTACAGAGCATGACAAATTAAATGCTGAGATAGACAAACTAACTGTCAAACAAGTGAACGACGCTGCTAAGAAGTACTTACAGCCTTCTAAATTCACAACAGTTTACGCTGGTGATTTTACTAAAAAATAAAGCAAATAACCTTTAAACAAAAAGCCGATTGATTACTCAGTCGGCTTTTATATTTATATACACTAGTCCATTTACTAACAACTAAAGTCTACAGATATAGCTCCTGCTAAGTAGATAAAATGTTGAGCTCCTTTAGATAAATATACTTCTACAGACTGTATTTCATATTCAGGTGAAGCATCGAACACAAAATCTAAGTTGCCATCTCCGTCTAAATCCCCAACAAACAACAACTGTACAAAGGTGTCATTAAAGCTTGGGATATCAAGGATTACTTGTTCTGCCTCTCCATTGACTGTAAGGTATAACTTATAATCTTTAAACTTCTTATATTTCTTAGTCTTACCACTATCATCTGTATAGTCATAAGAATCTACTTGCTCACCTTCTGCTCTCAAAATATACTGTTTCCCATTAAATAGATACTCCTGTGGAGCATCAGGCCATAAAGGTTGCTCTTTAATGTTTAGAGCAGTCTTAGTGCCTTTCTTGATCATTGCATTGGGACCTAAGAAAAAAATAGGTTCCACAGGGCCTGTAGAGAAGATTCCTAGTTGCTCACTTTCTGTACACTCATTCATCTCTTCACTGATGGCATAATCTGCTTTAATAACTTGAAAAAGTCCTTTCTTTTCTTCAAAAGCTAACCATTTATCATTGACCTTATTGAATTCTTCTTGGTGGAAATCCTTGTCGTAATATCTAGGAATAAGAATGTCTAGAATGATGTTTTCTTCCTTACCATATATTGTTAGAGCAGGTTTTTCTTCTTCTGTCGCAGTTACTACTTCTTCTGTAGAAGGTTTAACCTCAGGAATCACTTCTTTCTCTTTTGTTTCTTTACACCCTACCAATGCAAGTAGTGTGAATATGAACAAGGTTTTTTTCATATCGTATATTGGTCTGTTATATTTACATTTTAAATCAAAAAAAAAGACTACCAATGTTGATAGTCTTTTCATTAAATATTTTAAAAGCTGTATTTAGTCATTTAACTTTAATACAGCCATAAATGCTTCTTGTGGGATTTCTACGTTTCCTACTTGACGCATACGCTTTTTACCTGCTTTTTGTTTTTCAAGTAATTTACGTTTACGAGAGATATCCCCTCCATAACACTTAGCTGTTACGTCTTTACGAAGAGCTTTTACTGTTTCACGAGCAATTACTTTTACTCCGATAGCTGCCTGAATAGGAATATCGAACTGCTGACGTGGGATAAGTTCTTTTAATTTCTCACACATCTTCTTACCGATATGATAAGCGTTATCAGCGTGCATTAATGCTGATAATGCATCCACTACGTTAGCATTGAGCATTACGTCTACTTTCACTAAGTTAGAAGTACGCATTCCGATAGGAGAATAATCGAACGAAGCATATCCTTTAGATACAGTCTTCAATCTATCATAGAAGTCAAATACAATCTCTGCCAATGGCATATCAAACATTAACTCAACTCTATCTTCTGTAAGGTAAGTTTGGTTAGTGATAATACCACGCTTATCAATACAAAGACTCATTACTTGTCCAACGAAGTCAGCTTTAGTAATAATAGTCGCTTTAATATATGGTTCTTCTACTCTTTCTAATTTAGAAGGTTCTGGTAAGTCAGATGGGTTATTTACTATAATAGGTGTATCAGGTTCTTTCTTAGTATATGCTAAGTAAGAAACGTTAGGTACAGTAGTAATAACAGTCATGTTAAACTCACGCTCTAAGCGCTCTTGGATGATCTCCATGTGTAACATTCCTAAGAATCCACAACGGAAACCAAAACCTAAAGCGGCAGAACTCTCTGCTGCGAATACTAATGAAGCGTCGTTAAGTTGTAACTTCTCCATAGAGTTACGCAACTCTTCATAATCTTCTGTGTCTACAGGATAGATACCCGCAAATACCATTGGTTTTACGTTCTCAAACCCTTCGATCATATTTTGAGTAGGTTCTTTTGCATCAGTGATGGTATCTCCTACTTTTACTTCTCTTGCTTCTTTAATACCAGAGATTAAGTAACCTACGTCACCTGTTTTAATCTCTTGTTTAGCTACTTGATTTAATTTAAGTGTTCCAATCTCATCTGCGAAATACTCTTTATTAGTAGCCATGAACTTAATCCTCTGACCTTTCTTAATCGTACCATTAACCACACGAAAGATTACCTCAATTCCACGGAATGGGTTATATACAGAGTCAAATATTAAAGCTTGTAATGGCTCCTCAGGATTCCCTTTAGGTGCAGGAACTCTCTCGATAATAGCTTCCAAGATATCTTCTACCCCTAATCCTGTCTTACCTGATGCAGGAATAATCTCTTCATAGTCACATCCTAATAAATCAACGATATCATCGCTTACTTCTTCTGGATTAGCACTTGGTAAGTCAATCTTATTTAATACAGGAATAATCGTTAAATCATTCTCTAATGCTAAATACAAGTTAGAAATAGTCTGAGCCTGGATACTCTGAGCAGCATCAACAATCAATAACGCACCTTCACACGCTGCAATAGACCTAGAAACTTCATAAGAAAAGTCTACGTGTCCTGGGGTATCAATTAAGTTAAGTATATATTTCTCTCCTTTATGAGTATATTCCATTTGGATAGCGTGAGATTTAATAGTAATACCTCTTTCACGCTCTAAGTCCATACTGTCTAAAAGCTGAGCTTGTTGCTCACGAGCAGTTACAGTCTGTGTAGCGTCAAGTAATCTATCTGCTAACGTACTTTTACCATGGTCAATATGAGCAATAATACAAAAGTTTCTAATGTTCTTCATCTTCGTAATATCAAAGTTTATTGGATTATATGCCCATTAGAAGTATTGAAACCACTTTCAATAATCATATAATCTAGATTCTAAGGCTCTTACATTCTTTTAATTAAAGAATCTACCTAGCCTATATTTTGCAAATATACTTTAAAGTTTCAATTTTTAGTTATTTTTCTGTCTTACAATCTCCCTTTATTTAAAAGAAATTGGTTATAATATCTATTGCATTAGATTTAGTAGTCTATTCTATGTTTTATAAAGACACATTTAGTAACTTTATATTCATAAAAGAATACACTATGAAATCATTACTTACAATATCCTTATTCTCTTTAGCGACCTTAGTAAGTTGCGGACAAAAGAGTGATATCACAAAAGATCATATCATACTTCCGAATAACCTTAAAGAGGTATCAGGGCTATACTATGATGCTACTTCTAATTCATTCTGGGCACTACAAGATAGTGGCAATAAGAATGAGTTATATCAAATCAAAGCTGATGGTAAAATAAGCCATACTCTAAAAATAAAAGACCAAAAGAATATAGACTGGGAAGAATTAACTGCAGATAAAGAAGGCAATCTTTATATCGGAGACTTTGGAAATAATAAGAATACTAGAAAGGATCTACGCATCTTAAAGATAAACAAAGACGATTTGCAAAAAGATAAGACAGAGGTAGCTGCAGTAATCTCATTTGAATACCCTGAACAAAAAGCCTTCCCTCCTAAAGAGACTGAATTATTATATGACGCAGAAGCTTTTATCTTATACAATAATAACTTCTACATCTTCACTAAAAATAGAAGTAAAGGCTTCGATGGAACCTCTTTAGTATATAAAATACCTAATCAAGCAGGGCATCACAAAGCTGAACATGTACAAACATTCAATGGATGTAATATATACAAACACTGTGCTATCACAGGCGCTGCTATCAGTCCAGACGAGAAGACTTTTGTACTGCTATCTCATTCTAAACTTTGGATAATAGACGGTTTTAATCCCAACGCTATTATGGATGGAAAGATTAGTGAGCACAAACTACACCACGTCTCTCAAAAAGAGTCTGTGACTTTTGGAGACAACAATACTATCTATTTAGCTGACGAGGTAAAAGATAAAAAAGGTGGTAAAATTTATAAAGTGGATTTGGGTACATTAAAACCCAAACCCTAATCCAAATACAAAGCGACCTCCATCTACACTGTTAAAGAAAGAGCAGTGTAGAGTCGCTTGTTCTACAGCACTTATCCACAGTCCTGCCCCATAAGAGTTATGCCATTTAGTAGAAGACTCCCCTGGCTGCCATACTCTACCGTAATCGAAGCCTCCATAGAAACCATAACTCATAGGAAGAAACCCTGCTGTAAACTGACCTGCATTAAATCTTAAATCTGTTGTTTGTACAAAAGATGTCTTTCCTGTAAAACGCTCTGGTCTAAAACCTCTTAAGTTAGCATTACCCCCTATAGTGGCTGCGTGGTAAAAATCGTAGTTATCATTAAACCTTGTTTGGTATGTAAAATTAGTCGCAAGTACTAATCTTTCACCTCTATCAATATAGTGTAAGAAACTCGCTTTAAGGTCTAAATACGCAAAGTTCTGCTTAGTCTCCTCTAAATTCATTCTCCACCCAAGTTTTGAATTAAAACCAAAGCCAACTGTTGGATTAGCAGGATAATTATACTGCTCATAGTTATACTCTACCTTAAGACCTCCATACTGTTGAAAATCAAAAACCTTAGCATCTACACCATTTACATCATCGGTGATATATCTATCCGTTTGATGTTTTACCTTTAAGGCATCATATTCTAAGTTTGCTTCAAAACTAGCTCCCTGTTTTCCTTCATATCTATACCCAGGAGAAACAGAATAGCTCTCAATGCGTACTCTCTTATAATCTTTGCCTTTTTCTTTATCAAAATAATACGTTTCATTCCCCAGTCCGTAGTAATTAACTGCAAAGTTAGGACTAGTCGCTCTACCGCCTATCGTAAACATCCAGTCATTAGTCGCATTAGGGAAATACCCTTTATACTCTGCCTCTAACCCCTTTGTATTAAAAGAGTAGAAACCTTTCAACACATGCTTTGCTGTATAAGGATCTTGAATAAACTTAGAACGTGTAGAACTGTATAAAAAGCCAAGCTTAACACCATCTTCCGGATTAAAACCAATATTTGGCAATAACATATTCAAGTTAAGAGGTACTCGCTCATAATTAAAGTTATTAATGTCATACTTATTAGTCAGTATTGTTCTTCCATTAGAACCTTCCATCTTTACTTCATTCTTCTTATCCGCATAATCATACACGATTACTTTAGAAGCATTATCTACTAAGAAAGTGTCTTGATTCTTACCACCTATTAATCTAATCTTAATCTTCGCTTTCTCATCTCCACTTACTTTAAAAGTATCCTCATCGTTCAGTCCATATACCCAAATCTCTTTAGTCTCAGTAGCATTATATACCTTATCGAATACTAGTTCTTCTCCAGTCTTTTTAGCTCTATATTGTTTTACACGAACATTCCCTTCAGCCAATCTCTCAATATCAAACATCTCTTTCTTATCAGTTCCTGATAAGATGACATACTCGCGTAACTGTTTATAATATTTCGGCAAGAAAGCATCTATCTTACTACGTCTTGCTTTGAATATTCTTTTGATTTCTTCTACCTCTTTTGTTAGTACTTCTTGAGGCAATTTACTAAACGCCTCGTCTAAAGCCTCATCGTCTAACTTCTCTACAACATCCTTAGCCTCTCTCAACCAATCTTCTAAAGAAGTACCTTTTAACAAGTATTGATCTAATGGAAAAGCTGTTTTATTAATCCATCTAGGATTAGCGAAGTCTTCTGTATAATTCTGCATATGTCTAAGTGGTGGTAGCTTCTTTATCAATGATAACAAAGCACCATCTATCTTAGCAAAAGCCTGATCTCTATCTCTAGGTACTGGTCTATAGATAACTTTATCTCCTTCGGCAAACTCTGACCATCTCCACTGGTCACCATGTCTATCCCAGTCTCCAATAAGCATATCAAAGATTCTAGCACGCATATAAGCAGTCTGATCTACCTCATACTTCTCATCTTTTCTCAACTTCGCAATAACATCAGTTGTACTGATAATATTACTAACGTTCCCAAAGCTTACTTCATCCTCATATCCTGACGAAGGTCTCTCCTCAATCATATACAATTCGTCCCCATAGTTATCATTAAACCTACCTAAGACAGACTGCTTAGGTACATAATACAACTCTGGATTAGTGTGATACATCCCTATCTTATCTGCTAAACCATCAAGTATAAATGGTGTATATGGATGTGAAGTCGTATAGAAGTCATATATAAATCGCTCTGTCCAAGTATTGTCAAAAGCATTCATCACATAGTGATCCTTAAACACAGCAGTCTGTGCAAAACGAGATACACTCTTACGCACACCACGCATCACATACTCTTTACCCTCTTTATCCACTAGTCTTAAAGACATAGACTGATTACCTCCTCCAGATATAGTAGGTGTAAGTCCTCCTTTTAGAGTAGTCAAATCTGCTACAGACGCCGTTATCGGTGTACCGTATACATTGCGATAATGCTCCCCCCATAAGAATCGATAGAACTTACTCTTTTCTGTCCATTGTTTAGGATATACACTAGCTTGTGCTGTTTGTTGTTCAAGCTCTTTATTATCTATATCTCGGTTTTCTTTTCCACCTCCAAAGTTATCTAACATCACAGTGCTATATAAAGCTGTATATCCCCCATCTTGATAACCATAGAAAGAAAGCTTAGCACTCTTATCTTCTCTAATCTCAAGCTTAGAATACCCAAACACCCCAGCAGAGAAATCTCCATCTACAACTGCTCTAGCAGGCGTAAGATTACTCATCGCTCCACTTATTATCTGCTTTACACCACCTCTATCTATATACTGTAGATTGTGCTCATGACCTGATGCTATCACTACATTTGTATACATTTGCGCGATTGTTCTAATACGCTTATTTAGCTCATTGTATTTTTTGCTTTGAAGATCTTGAGGATTTATTCCAGACATCTGTCTAGTATAGTTATATATACTGCCTATAACTGGTAGAGGCACACTCCCTCCTAAAGGAAATAAATGATCTTGCACAGAGAACTTCCCTCCGTGATTACCATTGCTATATACAGGGTGATACATCGCTAATACCACCACCTTATTCTGATTCTTATTAATCTCACCTCTTACTTCTTCGAAGAAATCTTCTCTCGTCTTTATATCACAGTCTTCATTGATATTCGGATGGTTATCCCAATTCTCAATGTACCACTGACTATCAATCACGATTAGCACAGTCTCATCATTTACCTTAAGTCTTTCTAATCCACATACTTTACGAGGAAGTAGAGCTTTCTTATTCCCTGTTCTTTCGACTAAATATTTATCTAGATTCTTAATTCCTTCATAACTACCTTGCCAATCTGATTCACCGTTAATGAATACTGTCGTTCCCTTATTACTCTCCAATAACCCCAAGTGACTCGCTAAGCCATCTTCTGCTTTCTTTCTTTTTTTAGAAGAAGTACCTGGCATTCCTTTCTTGGTATTATTCCCTAATAATACTAATGTTGAGTTCTTATCACTCTCTTGACTCAACATATGCTTAAAAGCTTCTAAATGCTCTTGTTCCTCCGTACTATTCGCTTGGCTTAAGTTTCCAACCAAATAATAAGTATGCACAATTTTTTGATCGCTATTGCGTTCTTGAGAAAACGCCCCGCTTTTAGTACCGTACTGAGGCTCTAATGTTGCACAAGATACTAGACCTACTAAAGAGGTTAAAGAAAGTACAACAGCGATTTTTGAAAGCTTTAACGGTGTTTCAGAAAATATTTTCATATTTTAGGGGTTATAAAGGTTATGACTATGACGATTCTACAAAAGATTGAAGAACACATCTTTCAGATACACAAAGATACACTATCACATCAATATACGTACCACAATTTTAACCATACAGTACGTGTTGTTAATGGTTTAGAAGAAATTTTAAATCATTTAACAGTAGATAGTCATAATGCTAATTTATTGAGATATGCAGCGTGGTTTCACGATATAGGTTATATTAATTCTTGGGAAGGACATGAAGAACGAGGTGCACAGATGGCACAAACTTACCTATTAGAGAACGGAGTACCTCATGATGACGTATTAACCGTTATGCAATTAATACGTGCTACTAAGCTAGACTATGTTCCAGATAATGACTTAGAGTGTATTATTAAAGATGCAGACTTCGCACACTTCTCAGACGAGAATTATGTAGAGACTAGTAATCTGCTAAAGAAAGAAATAGAAAACTTATGTTCTAAAACATTTACTAGACTAGAATGGTTAGAGCAGAATAGAGATGTGATGCTGTATAGACATCGCTATTACACCAACTATGCTCAACAAAATTGGCAACCTACTAAACAAAAGAATCTGCTAGACGTACTGTCTAAAATAGATAAGATCAACTCTAACAAAAAGAAAAAAGAGAAGATAGAATCAAATAGAACGATTGATACCCTATTCAGAACTACTCTGCGCAACCATACTCAACTTAGTGCCATAGCAGATAGAAAGGCCAATATCTTATTATCTGTCAATGCGATTATTATCTCTATCTGTCTATCAACATTAATACCTAAACTAGACAGTCCGAGCAATGCTCATTTGATTGTGCCTACATTTGTATTATTAATATTTAGTGTGGCGACTATCATCTTTGCAATACAATCTACTAGACCCAAATTAACGTCAGGTAAGTTTACAAAAGAAGAAGTTGAAAATAGACAAGTTAACTTACTGTTTTTCGGAACATTTCATCAGATGCCTTTTGAAGAATATGAAGAATCTCTAAGTGAAATCATGAAAGACAAACAATACCTACACCACGCCCTAACAAAGGACCTATATAGTTTAGGTATTGTCTTAAACAAGAAGTATAAGTTCTTGCGTATCACTTATGCTATTTTTACATTAGGTATTATTCTATCTGTTATCACCTTTACATTAGCATTTAGAGGTATTGGTTTTTAAGGTAATTATGCATCAGTGTATCATAATCTAATGATTCTATATCAAAGTCTAGATTCACACCTACGCGCAGTCCTATAAGACCAGACACACTCTGCATATCTTCGATTAGAAACTGCTCTAGATTGTGATCTAGAAGCCCCACCTTTTGTCCAAACTCAATGTACCCTAGATATTCTTCTAAGTCATAAGTAGAAGCAAAGGCGATTGTAATCTTTTTGGGTTGTACGATGCGTTCAGTCGAGTCTTTTATATTCGCTTTATCTAATCTCTTTTTGATAATCTCATATCGGGTATTATATGCCCCATCGATATCGAAGCGCTTCTCATCCATTCTGAACTGAATACCTAGAGAAGAATCATATACTAAGATTAGTACAGTCACATCCATCTTTAGTGGTTCATTCACATTATTGCGATAGTGTATACACATCTGTTCACACATTACCTGTAATTGCCACAAACGAAGATTGTGTAGATACGTAAAGTCAAAAGACTTCATTGGACTGATAGAACTACCTATATAAATATTGTGTTCTACCCCATCTGTTTTAAATCGTTCATAATAATGAGGAAAAACTTTCTGTACAGACTCTTGTCTCTGATCTAATAAGTCGGTGAAAGTCTTATTCATCTTACCCACCTGTGTATCATATATCTTTCTATATCTATAATAGATACCTAGCTCTTCATCTATATAAGAAAAGTACTCATCTAATCGAGGTCTGTAAAATAAGTGTTCATCCTTTAATAAATAAGGGTGTACCTCATTGGTCACATAGTTCTGAATACGCTGTTCTAACCCTGTCACGAAGTCCTCTTCTAAGTGTCTCAAATAGGCTTTTAACTTTAGAATATGTCTTTCTAAGATTAACGCATTCTCGCTAAAAGTACAATTGCGAAACACAGCGATTAACTTCTCTAGCTGCTCTCTAAGGTCACCTAGAATAGCCTCGTTGCGCAGTGCTCCAGATCCTTTTATATCTATCTCTCCATATAAAGGATATACGTTCTGAAATGCAATAGGATTAATAAAGTAATCTTTATCTGCTACACTATCGATATAGTTGCGTCGAGCTTCTTCTAAGAACTTCCAATAAACACTAGGGTGTATCGTCGTAAACTCTCGTTGGATAATAGCCTCTACCTGATTAAGCATATCTGACTTCACTCGTTGGAAAGTCTCTGATATAATCGGCATCAAAGCATTTAGCTTCTGTGCATTCACACTATTCAGCACTCTAGGCTCTTCTGAGACTATCTCGAAGACACCTTCTACACCACTAGACAGTATTACAGGGCTAAACAGTCCACTGCGCACCCCCTGTCTTTTAAGGTGTAGACACATCACGCACTCCTTATCATTAGCTAATACTACATCTACATCAGAGATACTATAATATCCTTTTTGATCAACCACAGTCGCATACGCCTTCTCTGATAGAATAATAGAAGAGTTCGCCTCATCTAGTAAAAAACTAGGCATAGCCATCATCTCATTAGTCTCCTTCTGTATCAATGTATCTACTACTAAGGGCGTGTACCCTATACGCAGATTAGGCACTCTGAATATAGAGCTGAATAGTTGCCCTAAGATAGCTCCTATTGGTTCACGTTGTAACTCTGCTTTTAAGAAATTCTCTTTTAATAAAGACATCGCATTCTCTATTGTGGCATCTACTAGACTGATAATACCGAATCCTTTCAGCACCCAACTCTTCTGAGGAAACTTCTCTTTCCACAACTCTAGATTATCAAAATTATCTTCTAGTAGCTCGATATCTTCCTTAGTCAGCATGACCGCATCTTCTGTAGGCACTACCTCTACGAAGTCTGCATTATACAGTACTCTATAATGATGGATAATCCCCTTAGCGTCTGGCAAGTCTACAAACAGAGGACGAGTTAAGTCAAATGTCGCCTTAAAATAATGATTCATGATAATACAACAGCACGCTATATAATACTGCTGTTGGTTAAAATCTCTGATCTCTATATTATAGTTACCACCACTCTCCTCGATAATCTTTCTAAACCTTCTACTGTGATTAAACATCAACTTCTGAAGAGGCATCCCCACTGCCTTAATCTCATTATCCGTCAAGGCTATCGGAAATAATATCTCTAGTAACTCCCCTATCAATGCCTCATGTTCTACTAATAGATTATAATCTTCTATGATCTCAAGCAAACATGGCACTTCATTGATACGACCTAATAAGTCTCTAAAATACGTCTTCTTCATTTCATTCTTCTCAGGATCATCGATAAAAGCTTGCATAGCTTCCACCAGACGGTGAAAAGAAAATTTGATATCAAACGGGGTATAATCAAAAGTGGCGAGTCTCATAATATGTTAGGTGCTTTAGGAGATAAAGATACGAAATTCTCACTTTTACATTACACTTATCACATCCTCTAATTTTCCTATTTCACAACAATATCAAAACTAAAAACCTGAAATCTAAAAAAATCGTACTTTTGCCTCAAATTTCTAGAACGAATATGATTAAAATAGGCAATATAGAACTACCAGATCATCCATTGTTATTAGCTCCAATGGAGGATGTTAGTGACCCACCTTTTCGCCGTCTTTGTAAGAAGCACGGTGCAGATCTAATGTACTCAGAGTTTATCTCTTCTGAAGGATTGATTAGAGATGCGATGAAAAGTAAAATGAAATTAGACATCTTCGACTATGAACGCCCTGTAGGGATACAGATATTCGGTGGTGATGAAGAAGCGATGGCAGAATCTGCTCGAATCGTAGAGACTGTACAGCCAGATTTAGTTGATATTAACTTTGGTTGTCCTGTAAAGAAAGTGGTATCTAAAGGAGCAGGTGCGGGGGTATTAAAAGATATTGACTTGATGATTCGCCTGACTAAAGCTGTAGTACAGAGTACTCACTTACCTGTGACAGTGAAGACACGTCTAGGATGGGATGAAGAATCTATCAATATTGACGAAGTAGCAGAGCGCTTACAAGATGTAGGGGTTCAGGCATTGACTATACATGCACGTACTAGAGCGCAGATGTATAAAGGTCATTCTGACTGGACACATATAGAGCGCATTAAGAACAACCCACGTATCCAGATTCCTATCTTCGGGAATGGAGATATAGACAGCCCACAGAAAGCCTTAGAGTACAAAGAGACTTTTGGGTTAGACGGTATGATGATCGGTCGTGCTGCTATTGGTTATCCGTGGATATTCGATGAGATCAAGCACTTTTTTAACACAGGAGAGATATTACCTCCTCCTACTATCAAAGATAGATTAGAAGCTGCTAAAAATCATTTGATCTGGTCTATGGAATGGAAAGGAGAGCGATTAGGTATCGTAGAGATGAGACGTCACTACACTAATTACTTTAAAGGAATACACGGTTTTAAACCACATCGTTTAAAATTAGTGACTACTGATGACCCTATCGAGTTATTATCCCTATTCGATAGAATAGCAGAAGAATATAAAGACTACGTAATAGAGTAAATCTTATACATAAAAAAACCACCTAATAATAGGTGGTTTTTTCTCTTTTTCAAAACAATTTCTATACTGTAATCTCTGATTCACAGACTTACTAAATGAAATTATTCACATAATTACTAGCGCATAATTATGTTATCACTAACTATACCAAAATATCCTCTGAAGCGAACTATTTTTATTGGTTTCTGTTTATAAACGCATTTCTGACTCCGTTAGTATTACGCTGCTGGAAAAATACCATATTTAAACAACTGAAACCATCTATCTACATATTCACTGTTAAAGTCTAGCACCTTCATCACTTCTCTACTAAACTCTGTAGCTCCTATACCACTAGCTGTTACTACATTTTGATCTCTTACCACGAGCTGATCTACATAGTTCTTCTCTCCGTGATAAGTAGGTACAAATCCTTTCATATAGAACAAGGCATTACTCGTATGCTTCACGTAGTCTAGCATACCTTTCTGAGCTAAATAAAGCGTAGCTCCACAAATAGCAGCTATTGGTAACTGGTATTTATAAATCCCATAAACTACCCTATCAATAGCATTAAAGTTATTTGTACTCTTTTCCCACATCTCTCCTCCTGGCAGTATTAAAAGTTTCAGTGTAGAGATGTCTATATCCTCTAGACTACAGTCTACCTTAACCTTTAACCCTCCTACCGAAGTAACATCAGCACCTGTATCAGAGACAGTTAATACCTGGTATCGACTATCTTGTATTAATTCAGGCATCAGATATCCAATCTCCCAATCTGAATATCCATCAAATAAGTAAATGTAAATATGATTTGCTTCCATCTTCTTCTTTTTCTCAAAGATATAGCAATATTGTATCAACTTAAATAAAACAGTCGCTACAAATCATAGCAAAAAAAACTCCTTTCGATTTGAAAGGAGTTTTCTACTATTCTTATTTATTTTATTTCTTTATCTGAGATAACATGTATATCTCTCTGTGGAAATGGAATCTCGATATTAGCATCATCTAAAGCATTCTTCACTATCTGCTGAATCACGAATACTGTATCCCAGTAATTAGCTTTATCCATCCATACACGTACATTTAAGTTTACAGAGCTATCTGCTAAACTATTCACAAAAATGATTGGCTTCGGATCTTGCTTCACCTCTTTGTGCTTCGCTAATGCTTCTTGGATAACATTCTGTGCTGTCTTAATATTAGTATCATATGAGATACCTACTACGAAGTCATATCTACGTGCTGTAATATCGGTATAATTCGTAATCACCGAGTTAGCCAATGGACCGTTAGGACAATAGATTTTTAATCCTGTAGCTCCTGTTACTGTAGTATACAGTAAGTCTATTTTATCTACTGTACCTTCTACTCCTCCAGTATTAGAGATATAATCCCCTATCTTAAAAGGCTTAAACAACAAAATCAACACCCCTCCTGCGAAGTTAGATAAACTCCCCTGAAGTGCTAAACCAATAGCTAAACCAGTTGATGCAAAGACTGCTGTAAGACTCATTGACTTAAAGCCCATAATAGAAGCTACAATCACAAGCAACACTATATATAGAGCAATTCGAATCATACTTAGCAGGAATCCTTTCAGTGACTTATCTAAATCTCTTCTATCGAATCTTTTACCAATTATTCTTAGAATTAACTTGACTATATAGATCCCTCCTAACAATACAACTAAACCCAGTGCATATCTTGGAAGTGATAACAATATACTCTCTAAAAAGTTTTCTAAACTACTTACAATCTTTTCCATAACATCTTTTTTATTTTTATTTACAATTTCATTTTCTTAGCGATTCCCTTTGGGATACCATCTTTATGGATCATGATATCCGTTGTTTTATACTTCACGAACTCTTTACTCATATACATATATCCTTTATAGTCATTCGTAGTTCCCCAAGAGTTCTTGATGATATAGTACTCTCTACCTTTTTGATCTTTAGCGATACCTACGATGTGCATCCCGTGATCATCTGTAGTCGTATAGTTATCGAATGCTTCTTGACGCATCTCAGGAGTTACTTTTCTCTCTGGTTTTGGTCCGTTAAACATTTCTTCTTTCTCTTCAGCAGACATATCCTCCCAATCCTTCTCAGGAACGAAAGCTACACCATTTTTCCAGCTAAAGTATTTCTCACTCACATCACCAGCCCATGCTACAGTAAATCCGTTATTTACAGCGTGATCGATGATCTCAGTTAGCTCCTGCATTGGTACATTATACACTTGATTAAAAGCCCAGTTATCAGGTACTAATAATACAAACTTCTCATACATAGGGTAGTTTAAGTCTGATCCTATCTCTACATAATCATCAGCGTTGATCCCTACTACTTCTTTTGCGAAGCTCTGTGGAGTATACTTTTTACCTTCCCATGTAAACTCCTTAGGAGCCTCTCCTAGATAGGCGTCTATAGCAGCAGTATATGCTTTCTCCCAGTTCGGAGTTAATTTTCTATTCGGGTTAGATACTACCGCCTTTAAGATACCTTCTTGTACTGCAGCCATCTCTCCAAATTTATTAATCGTCGTACCATAGTTCAGTCCATCATATACAGACTGAGGTACTGCTCCATACATTTTATACATATTCATCACATCGTGAAACGCACCACCATCACCTAGCGTTACCGCACCATGCATTCTTACATACATTTTCCCTTTTTCGATATATGCATTACGAGCAGAGAATATCTGAGAAATCTCTACAGGGCGTTTTCCCATTCTCATCATTTCTGACTCGATAAATGAGTTCGCAGAGTAAGACCAGCATGTCCCTGAAGAACCTTGATTTTTCACAGAAGTGTTTTCAATATTCACTACATCTGTAAACGTGTAAAGCTCTTTACTCTTTGCACTTGCATTTAATTTTAATGAGTTTACTAAGTTATCTTGCGCTACTGTAGTAACAGAATATCCAGCCGACAACATAAGGGCTAAAACCCATGCTTTTAATTGATTTTTATACATATCGTTAGGTTTGTTAGAATCGTAAAGATAAAAAAAGTGATTTAAACAGCCTTACCTTCTACCACAAAACTACATTTCTTTAGCATATTCATACAAAATCGTCTGAATAACTACTTCATTAACACTCTTTCACTCCATCTCACTCCCCATTAACTCATTTTCGTTACATCCTACTATTACACTCCTCTAGATTTAGCTATAGTTACTATGATTACAGTATGCTCACCATATGTTCGGGTAGTGATAGGCTATTTTTGGTACTTTTAAGCCGACCAAATGCCCATCACTAGCCGACCACAAGCCGACCACCCCTCAAAAAGTGGTAAAAAACACCCTATAATCATTCTTTTATTAACCTATATAAGAAAGGTAAATGTCACGTTTATAAACGAAAAGTCGTATAATAAAAAAACAGTGTATCTATATTCTAGAATACACTGTCTTAACATACTAACTGAATAGTATAAAGTCTCTTTTCAATTAATAGAAAGAGTACATATATTTTATTTTGAATAACTATAAGTAGTTACAACTTCTATGTCATTAGACAACCAATCCGGAACATATTTACCATCAACATAATCACCAAAATCCATTTGTCTAGTTCCTTTTAAAACTGTTTTAGTAGGATAATTATTCTCGTCATAAGAGTAAGTTATTTTTAAGTCATCCAGTACAATTCCATCTTTATTCGTATAAGTATAAGCAATAGGATTATTATTAGGCAACAATTCTTTAGCCATTTTTAACTCTGCTGGTACGCTTGGACTAGCAAGATTTAATTCAACACCATCTAATAAATCAATAACTCCTGCAGCTCTTAATGTGTGGAATCCAAAGAAAGGTTTGTCGTCATACGTAATTTTAATTACATACTCTTCCATCTCCTTATTATAAGCAAGGATTTCAGATGGATTCTTTTTGTTGTCATACTTAAGTACTTTACCATATTTATAAGCCGAGTTTTGGTATACCAATAAATCTTTTATCAATATCACCTCTTTAGGAGTAGTGATTTTCTCTACTTTCTTATTACTTCCGTATGCTATATCTCCTTTACTATTTTCAAAGATACTACCATCCTTCTTACGTTTAATATATTCAATAGAAGTAAGTTTACCATCTGCTGCATAACTCAGGTTAAACGTTTTGTCTTCTTCCTTATCTCCATCTTCATAAACAACTACATCTATCTTCTCAATGTTCTTAATGACTTTATTAGGTTCTGTTGTCGTAGGTGTACTATTATCATCTGAACTACATGATGATACTCCAACAAATGCAAGTGCTGCTAAAGCACTAAAAATAATCTTTTTCATAGCTAATTTATTTTTATGCAAATTTAAGTTAATAAACACATTTATTAAAAACACAAAACAATTATTCTGTTTTTATCATCAAAATAAACCAAACAATTATACTAATCACATATTTAAAAGTGGTTTTTAACATAAATCAAATAATTATACCAAAACGATAAAATAAAAATATTGACATAAAAAAACAGTGTACCTCTGATATCAGAGATACACTGTTCTTAACTATTAATATACTATATATTACAACGTTTCTTTCAACCAACGGAAGAATTCACCTTGCCATACTTGTGCGTTTTGTGGTCTTACTACCCAGTGATTTTCATCTGGTAAATATAAGAATCTACTTTTCACACCTCTTAATTGAGCAGCTTGGAATGCTTCTTGTCCTTGTCCAATAGGCACACGGTAGTCTTTACCACCTTGGATAATTAGGATAGGCGTATTCCACTTATCTACATTATTAATAGGGTTAAAGTTAGTGTATGCATTCTGAGCATCCTTATTATCTTTTTCCCAGTATGCTCCACCTGTATCAAAGTTAGGGAAGAATACCTCTTCTGTAGTACCATACATACTTACTAAATCAAATACTCCACAGTGTGAAATAAGCGATTTGAAACGGTTCTCATGGATACCTGCTAAGTAGAATACTGAATATCCTCCATAACTAGCTCCTACAGCTCCTAATCTATCTCTATCTACATACTTCTCTTTCGCTACGTCATCAATAGCTGCTAAGTAGTCTTGCATTGGTTTTCCAGCCCAGTCTTTAGAGATTGCTTCATTCCACTCTACTCCATGTCCTGGCATTCCTCTACGGTTAGGAGCTACTATAATGTATCCCTCTGCGGCCATTAATTGGAAGTTCCAACGGAAAGAATAGAACTGAGACAATGCTGACTGTGGTCCTCCTTGTGCATATAACAATGTTGGATATTTTTTGTTTGGATCAAAGTTAGGTGGATATACTACCCAAGTAACCATATCTTTACCGTCTACAGTCTTCACGATTCTCTTCTCACTCTTGCTCAATGCAATCTTAGAATAAGCGTCATTATTCACTTTAGTCACTTGATTCCAAGTCTTCTTAGCCATATTATAAGCATATACCTCAGAAGCATGGTTAAAGTCTGTACGAGTCACTAGTGCTACATCTCCTGTCACATCTACGATACTCGTCACGTCAAAGTTACCATCAGTGATTTGTCTTACGTTGATAGCGATACGTGTTCTACCAGGGAAGTTCACTTCGAACAACTGCACAGTACCTCCTACAGCTGCGATAAAGTAAATCTTCTTACCATCGTTACTCCATCTGTAACTATCTACAGTACCATCCCATCCTGCAGTAAGGTTCATTTTGATTCCATTGTAGTCTACAATGATATCATTCTTATCAGCCTCATACCCATCACGCTTCATCTGTAACCAAGTTAGGTGTCCTTCTGGAGAGTAAGTAGGATGTGTATCATATCCTTTATTTTCTTCTGTTAAGTTCTTAGTCTGTTTAGTCGCTAAGTCGTATAAGTATAAGTCAGTATTCGTACTTGTAGCATACTCCGTACCGAATTTCTTCTTAGACACATACACAATACCTTTACCATCAGGAGTCCATACATAATCTTCGTCTCCACCGAATGGTTTCTGTGGTGCATCATAAGGTTCGTTACCTAAGATATCTATCTTCGCTTCTTTATTATCTGTAGGTGCATATAACACGTGGTTATGTGTACCATCATTCCACGTATCCCAATGTCTATAGTCTAATCCGTCATATACATATGCATCAGACTTCTCCATCGTAGGATATAGGTCTTTACCTAATACTTTATTGATTTTTACAGCCTCATCGAATAAAACTAATTTTCCATCAGGAGAAATGTTTTTATCATTAAGTAAGTGTTTGTATTCCTTAATTTCAACAGGAGTACCTCCAGTTACAGGAATTTGATAAGTCTTAGAATCAAACTTATCTTCTGTCATATTAGCGTGGCTTACTTTGTAGATTAAGTTTTTACCATCTTTAGTAACTCCTACTGGACTTACTCTACCTAATTTCCACAGAAGCTCTTTAGTCATTACTTCTTGAGAAAAAGCAGATAAACTCGCTAAGCTTAAAGCAAATAAGAATATTTTTTTCATTGTTAGGGTTTTATTAAAGCGTAAAAATAGGCTTTTCTTTTGATTTTGCTCGAAAGTTAACTAATTCTCTTAGTCTAGACATTCTTTCTTATACAAACGACAACAAATAGTGTACTCTAATAAATAATGCACTTCTATAATACTGAGCGTAGATTTAATTAATAGTATTATTGATAATAAAAAAGTAAAAAAACAACCTAAACGATAATAATTGAATTTCACACCATTATAGTACGTTATTTTTTTTTAAAATCGTCTTGATTTGAAAAAAAAAGAGGTATTTTCACGCTCAAATTTGATTTACATGAAAAACAATAAACTTTTTATAGCGATCATCATTGCGCTAGTACTTGGTGTAATCGTTGGAAGTATTTATCACTATTCATTCCCAGAATACAAATTAGGATTTGCAGAAAACATTAAATTATTAGGTACTATCTTCATCCGTTTAGTACAGATGATTATTGCTCCACTAGTATTTTGTACCCTAGTAGTAGGTATCGCCAAAATGGGAGATATGAGTATGGTAGGAAGAGTAGGTGCTAAAGCAATGGGATGGTTCATCACTGCTTCACTAGTCTCTCTAACTATAGGTTTAGTATTAGTGAACTGGTTCAAGCCAGGTGTCGGAGCTAACTTTGATTTAAACAATGTCTCAGGAGCTAGTGACTTACTAACTAAAACTGATTCATTAAGCTTACAATCATTCGTAGAACACTTAATTCCAAAAAGTATATTCGAAGCCTTTGCCCATAATGAAATTCTTCAGATAGTAGTGTTCTCAGTATTCTTTGGAATCGCGCTATCTACATTAGGTAAAAAAGGAAAATCAGTAATCAAATTATTTGACAAAATATCAGAGGTAGTCTTAAAGATGGTAACTTATATCATGTGGACTGCACCTCTAGGGGTATTAGGAGCTATCGCAAGTGCAGTAGCACTATACGGTCTTTCTATTTTCTTAACGTATGGTAAGTATCTATTAGCCTTCGCATCAGGATTGGCTGTTTTATGGGCAGTCTTAATCTTAGTTGGTTACTTGATCATCGGTAAAGATGTATGGAGACTGTTAAAAGCAATCAAAGAGCCTCTACTAATCGCCTTCTCTACAACTAGTAGCGAGGCAGTATTCCCAAAATTAGTAGAGCAATTAAAAGCTTACGGATGTTCTCCAAAAATCGTATCATTTACCTTACCTTTGGGGTACTCATTTAATCTAGATGGAAGTATGATGTATCTAACATTCGCTTCTATCTTCATTGCTCAGATATATGATGTACATATGAGCCTAGCAGATCAAATCTTGATGCTGTTAGTCCTAATGGTTACGAGTAAAGGTGTAGCAGGAGTACCTCGTGCTTCACTAATCGTTATCGTAGCTACATGTGCTATGTTTAATATCCCACCAGAAGGAATTGCGTTTATTTTACCGATCGATCACTTCTGTGATATGGGAAGAAGTATGACTAATGTATTAGGAAATGCTTTATCAACTGCTGCGATAGATAAATTTGAAACAAACAATGAACAAACTAAACAATTAAGTTAGATTACAGAACATAAAAGCACTATGGACGAATTTTCAATAGCACAACTTATAAACCCTGAATTCTATATAAACTTACAGATAGCAGGACATTCAATAGGTATATATGTCGTATTATTTATTGTATTTGCAGAGACAGGCTTATTCGCAGGTTTCTTTTTACCAGGAGATAGTTTACTTTTCTTATCAGGGATATACAGTACAGCTCTAATGGCTGAAGTAGTACCGATAGAAAGTGACTTCTTAAATGTAGCCTTATTATCTACTCTAGTCGCCTTGGCAGGTATCCTCGGTAACAGTTTTGGGTATTGGTTCGGTAAAAAGAGTGGAAACTATCTCTACAATGTCAAAGACAACTTTATCTACAAGAAGAAATACTTATACGAATCTAAGGTATTCTTCGAAAGACATGGAGGAAGAGCAATTATATTCGCTCGTTTCTTACCAGTAGTAAGAACATTCGCTCCTATTATAGCAGGTATTGTACACATGGACATCAAGAGGTTCATGCTATACAATGTGATCAGTTCTTTCTTATGGGCTACTACATTAATCTTTGCAGGTCACTACCTACAAGTATGGTTATTAGACAGCTATGATATAGACTTAAAACACTACATCGAATACATTATCTTATTCTTAGTATTAGTGACTACATTACCTATCGTAATGAAAGTGATTAAAAGCAAGAAGAAGGATAAAGAAGAAAGCGAAGAGATATAATATATAAAGGAAGTAAAGTCTGTTGTACTTTACTTCCTTTTTTTAATCCTTTACAGCTACTTTTAATAAGAAAAGGTCTCTTAACATGAGACCATAAAATAAGGCTTGTATCGTACGATACAAGCCTTATTTATTAAGATATATTAAATCTCTATTCTATCCTATTGGTGCGATTTCGAAGACTAACCCTTCTACTTTCTCATCTACAGGTATCTGACAACTTAGTCTACTAGTAGGTTTAACATTACGAGCATCTGAATCTAACAATGCGTCTTCTTCGTCACCCTTCTCTGGTAATTCTACTTCATCTCCATTAATCATATAGCATTGACAAGAAGCACACATCAACATACCTCCGCATATACCGAATGTACCGTCTTCTGCTAGTTCATAAGCACGAACAACTTCCATCATATTCATCCCCATATCTGTTGGGGCATCTATAACGTGAGTCTCACCTTCGCGATCGATAATGGTTACTTTAATATCCTCAGCCATAACTAGTCTATAGATTTCACTACTGCTTTTTCTGCTTCTTTACGTGTACCATCGAATCCGTTGATACCTGATACAGTAGTATATTTTAATACAAATTTCTTACCTGGATTCAACATATTGAACACACTCTGACACATCAAAGTAGCTTCGTGGAATCCACATAGAATTAATTTTAACTTACCTGGGTAAGTATTGATATCACCAATCGCGTAAATACCAGGTATGTTTGTTTGATAATCTAATGCATTATTAACCTTAATAGCATTCTTTTCAATCTCTAATCCCCAATCTGCAATAGGTCCTAACTTAGGTGTTAAACCAAATAATGGAATAAAATAATCACAAGCTATCTCGCGTTTCTCTCCTTCGATTTCCACAACGACTGCTTCTAATTTATCTGTTCCTTTTAACTCAACAACTTCGCCTGGAGTTAACATATTAATCTTTCCTTGGTCTTTAAGCACCTGTACTTTTTCTACAGAGTCTAATGCTCCACGGAATTCATTACGTCTGTGTACCAGACTTACTTCAGCGGCTACATCTGCTAAGAAAATACTCCAGTCTAGAGCAGAGTCACCACCACCAGCAATAACTATTTTCTTACCAGCGAACATTTCTGGTTTTTTAACGAAGTATTCTACTCCTTTATCTTCATAGAATGCAAGATTCTCTATCTCTGGTTTACGAGGCTCGAAAGATCCTAAACCACCAGCGATAGCAACTGCTTTACCATGATGTTTTGTCCCCTTGTTAGTTGTCACGATAAACGTACCATCTTCTAACTTCTCAATATTCTCCGCTACTTCATTTAATGTAAAGCCAGGTTGAAACTGCTTTATTTGTTCCATTAAATTATCTACTAGCTCACCAGCTCCAACGCTAGGATATCCTGGAATATCAAAGATTGGCTTCTTAGGATACAATTCTGTTAATTGTCCTCCTGGTTGTGGAAGTCCATCGATAAGATGGCATTTTAGTTTTAATAATCCTGCTTCGAATACAGCGAACAGACCAGTAGGGCCCGCTCCAATAATTATTATATCGGTCTCAATCATGATGTAGTTCTTTAGTGCAAAGGTATCCTTTGCGAAATTTATTAAAAATGATAAAAGTCAATCTTAAGTAACTAGTGCTAATAAAGCCTTCAATTACTCAAGATTGACTATGTTATTTTTATCCCACATTAACTACAGTTTCGATCTCTGGAGCATACTTTTTTATCGTAGTCTCTACTCCAGCACTTAAGGTCATTTGATTAACACTACAAGCCGTGCAAGCGCCTTCTAAGCGAACTTGTACAACTTTGTCATCTTGAATATCAATAAGAGTGATATCTCCACCATCTGCTTGTAAAAATGGACGGATCTCATCTAACGCCTTTTCTACATTCTGTTTTATAGTTTGTGATGCCATATATTTTTCTTGTATTAAGTCTTATTTTTTAGCAACTGATGAACATCCTGCCATAGTTGTAATTTTGATAGCTTCAGTAGCAGGTAATGACTCATTTCTCAACACTACTTGTTCTACTACATTTCTGCTTAAATCTTCGAATACCTTTGCGATGATAGTATCGTTTTGTAATGCTGCTGGACGACCATAATCACCAGCCTCACGGATACTCTGTACGATAGGTACTTCTCCTAAGAAAGGAACATCTAAGTCTGCTGCTAAGTTCTTAGCACCGTTCTCACCGAAGATATAGTATTTGTTATTTGGTAATTCTTCCGGAGTGAAATACGCCATATTCTCAACGATACCTAATACAGGAACATTGATACTCTCTGACATAAACATTGATACTCCTTTTTTAGCATCAGCTAGCGCTACTGCCTGTGGTGTAGATACCACTACAGCCCCTGTAATAGGAAGAGACTGCATAATAGATAAGTGAATATCTCCTGTACCTGGAGGTAAGTCTAATAATAAGAAGTCTACTTCTCCCCAGTCTGCATCAAAAATCATTTGATTTAATGCTTTTGCAGCCATAGGTCCTCTCCAGATTATTGCTTGGTCACCTTTTGTAAAGAATCCGATAGAAAGGATCTCTACTCCATACGATGACACAGGCTTCATCTTAGAGCGCCCTTCTACTTCTACTGAAATAGGTTTAGCTCCTTCTACGTCAAACATAATTGGCATAGATGGTCCATAGATATCTGCATCTAACACTCCTACTTTAAAGCCCATATTAGCCAAACTAGCAGCTAAATTAGCAGTAACTGTAGATTTACCTACTCCCCCCTTACCAGAAGAGATAGCAACAATGTTTTTAATACCAGGAATAGCTTTTCCTTTAATCTCAGGCTTCTCAGGAGCCTCTACTTTTATATTTACTTTTACTTTCGCCTTGTCATATACTTGATCGTGAATTACTTTCATCACGTCAACTTCTGCTCTTTTCTTAATGTGTAAAGCTGGTGTACTTAATACTAAGTCTACTACTACTTCGTCTCCGAAAGTCATTACATTACTTACAGCTCCACTCTCCACCATATTCTTTCCTTCTCCAGCTAGAGAAATACTCTCTAAAGCCTTCAGGATTTCTTTTCTATCTAATTTCATTATATGCGATTCGTTTTCAACAATTTAATATAAATTCTGACTAACGCAAATATAGTGGGAATATTTGAACTATTAATGTTAATATATTCTAAATACAAATAATGTTATAACTAATATTTATAGTGTATTTGTATTGAAAAGTTTAAGCTTGTTTTCCATAAAAGAACGATTATAAGCGTTCTTAATCAAAGCAAATTGAGAGTTCAATAATTGATTTTTTGAAGCATTAAATGAGAAAATATCAACCTTTCCATTCTCATACTTTGCTTGTGTTGTACTGAATGATTTCTCTGATAGCTCAATACTTTTTTGAAGCTGTTTTGCGATATTTTCTAACTGTGCAATTTCTGCTTTTAGCTCTGTAATTTGATTGTTTAGATTAACTTCACTCTCCTTTATTTGCAAGGTATTCAAACGTATTTCTTCATTTTTCACTCTTACTTGTCTACGTATATTTCCACCTTGAAAAACTGGTATACTCAATCCAAAACTAACGTACTGACTCTTGTTATCTCCCATCTGTTTTGAGAAAGAATTAGTGCGCAATTCTATATCACTATTAAACGGCTTAGAATAGAAAGAACCATATTGATAATTCCCAACTAATCGAGGTAAATTCTTAGACTTAATCAGTTTCTTCTCTTGTTCTAAAACTTGTTGTTTCAGTCTAGTTTTTTCTAGTGTTGGATTGAACTCATATCCTACTAATTGTGCTATAGATTCCTCCTTTTGTACCAAACTAAACTCTTCTACTTCTAAGCCATCTATATTCAACAAATGAAGTAACTTTAGTTTCTGATTATACAGAGTATTCTCTGTCTGTTCTATACTGATATTCTCACTGTGATATATATATTCTATATCATAGAAATCGCTTTTAGGTTTAGCACCAGCCTCTACTTCTTTCTGTACACGCTCTAAGTTAGCCTTACTATTAATTAATTGTTGTTGTTGTATTTCTAAAAAAGACTGTGAACCTATAATCTCATAAAATAACTCAAGAATAGCAGTCTGATATTGAAATAAGACTTCTTCATTCTCTAATTTAGCATAATCAATAGCTATGTTATCCTTCTTGTATTGTATAAAATTACTAAAATCAAACAAAGTGACTCCCGCATCTAATGAAGCTCTAGTAGACTGAATATTAGAACTCACACGACTATTCGTAGCAGGATCAATAGCAGAGCCAAAATTATAAGACTGTGCCCCGTTCAACCCTATATCGGGCAAATAATAAGAAGCCACACTTTGTTTTCTACTTTCAGCAACTTTAGTCTCTAAGGCAGACACCATCAATCTTAAACTATTCCCTTTTCCTTTTTCTACACAGTCCTCCAAAGTCCACTGCTCTTGAGCTACTCCTGCAATACTAAACAAAATAGTCAAAACTAAACACCAACTCTTACTCATACTTTATATATTTTAAAACATCAATACGTGTCGCTTTCCACGCTTTCCAAAACACTAACAACATTGAGAAAAGCATTAAACTTACAAAAGCAATAACAAATGGTAATACGGTAATCGAAATACGATAAACAAAGTCCTCCAACCATATATTCATCACATAAATCACAGGGTAAATCGATATGATAAATCCAATTAGACAATACATAACAAAACGCACAGATAATTTCAGAATCAAACTAATTGAGTCTGCTCCTAACACTTTTCGAATAGCAATTTCTTTTAATTTACTTTCAATACTAAAGGACACGATTGCCATCAAACCGAACAAGGCTATAAATACTGATACCCCCATCAAACACACAAATAATGTACGTTGATATAACGTCTTTTGGTAACTTTTAGCAAAGTCTTCATTGACAAATTTGTATTGTATTGGATAGGTAGAATCAATTCTCTTATTCCAAAACTCTTCTAAAGCTTGTAAGGTTATTTGCGTATTGTTAGTATCTATTTTTACCGCTATATGATCTGTTAAATGATAAAACCAATCCACTGAATTAGGCATAAAATAAGTTACAGGATTAGTACTCTGACTAACCCCTTCTACCTTCATATCTTTTACAACACCAATAACTTCAAACTCTTTTCCATTCCATTTAATCTTTTTTCCTAATATTCCATCTGAAAAATTAAAAGTTGATTTAAATGTTTCGTTAACAACAACTTTACTAATACTATCTGTCGCCAAACTACGATCAAAAAAACGTCCTTCTTTCAATTCTCCATCAAATACTTTCAAAAAATCATATCCTACAGGAACGTTGTTACTTTGTACAGAAGCTTCTCCTATTCTATTTCCTGAAGCACTATTATACCCACCTCCAATAACCATTGAATGAAGTGTTACTTCTTTTACTCCTTTAATCTTTTTTAAATCAGACTCAATATCATAGTAAAGATCATTTCGCCTCTGAATATCTTTAATTTTAAAATTAATATTAACAACCTGATCTCCATCAAAACCTAAATCCTCTTGAAGAATATGCTCTACCTGTTTATCTATAAAAACAGCCGTTGACAAAAAGAAAAAGGCGATTACAAATTGTAGAATCAGAAACATATTTCGAAGACTAACACCCGCTTTTCCTCTTAAATAATTTCCTTTCAACACTTTTAATGTATCAAACGACAATAAGAACAAGCTTGGTAATGTACCTGATAATAAAACAACTCCTAAGACAATTCCTAAAATAGGCAAAGTAAATACCCAAACATGGAAGGGCATAGTTCTATTAACCAACAAATTAAAATAGGGTAACAATATCTCAACAAGCACTAAGGCAATCACTAAAGCTAGTAATACGCAAATAATAGATTCGAAGATAAACTGTAGAAATAGTTGCCATCTTGTAACACCAATTGCCTTTCTTATACCAATTTCTTTTGCACGTTTAAAACTGTTTACTAAAGCTAAATTAACTGCATTTATAATACTCAACATTAGCAATAACACAGAAGATGTCATCATTATATTCAATACCTTAGAAGCTGCTGCTCCTCCTCCTAACCCTTTTGAAATTGGGTTTAAATGAATTGTATCTAATGAATTAAAGTTAAGTATAGCATTAGCATTAAAGTTCTTCTTCACCTCTTCTAAAGTCATGGACTCCTTCTTCATATACATCTGGAAGACATCGTCATAAATCACATCTCTTATACGTTCGTGAACATCTTTAATCTGAACACCTTCTTTTAACTTTAGCAATAGAGTGTAATTATGATCCCCCCAGTTATTTTCTCTATTATAAGCAATCTGATTTTCTGTAACAAATGAAGTCAATCCTTTAAAATTAACTGAACTTTTTCCAGGAATACGATAAACAAAACGAATAGATAATACCTTTCCATTTTCCAATATAACTGTCTTTCCTATTGGATCAATACCTTTACCAAACAAACGCTCCGATTGGTCTATATCTATTGCTAAAGCATCTTTATAATTCGTCTTATATTCTTCTGCACTACCATAAATAGTCTCGAAAGGAAAGAATTCAAAAAAATTAGCTTGCTTTTCATCAATATCATAGAGAAATTCCTTACGTCCATCCACCTCAACACTTGAAATATCGTCAAATGTAAAACTAAAATTATATGCCTCTACAATATCTGATAACTTGTCTAAATTGTTAGCTACAGGTGCAGGAAACCAATTCTTAAAGAAAGACTCTGATGTTCCTTCAACTTCATAAACTCTCTCTTTAAAAGGGTTCCAGTGATTATAACTATGCTCGTTATGCCAAAACAACAATACAAGTATAACAGCTGTCATACCAACAGCTAATCCTAAAATATTTAGAATTGAAACCACCTTATTCTTCCAGAAATGTTTCAGGTATAATTTAAACCAATTATTAATCATAAGTATTCGGATGAAGTATTACACTGCCCAATGCATATATCCTAAGATAAGTGATAGATAGTCATTATAAACATATCTATCACTAGTCTAGAAGCTATAAGAATTAATCTATATTTTTTACTTGTCCTGAAGACGAAGTATTTGAACTAACTATCTTAGCTCCTCCTGTATATTGAACACGTCCTGAAGAACTCGCTCTACCAGATACCTCCTCAGTTACATTAAACACCATTGAACCTGATGAACTAGCTTTACCTTCTAACGTTTTAGTTGTGAAGCTAGATCCTTTAATAGAACCACTACTAGAAGCAGAAGCGTTCACAGAATCAGCATTTCCAGATAAACTCAACCTAGCTGAGCTACTAGCTCCGAAGTCCCCAGTTTTAGTCTTTAATGAAATATCTACACTTGCTGAAGAACTAACACTTGCAGATGATTTCTTTGTCACCTCAAAACTACCTTCTATTTTAGAAGAAGAACTTGCCTCTATAGATAGGTTATCTGCTTGTACTAACTCTCCTCTAAACCTTGCTGAACTACTCGTTTTTACATCAAATGATTTAGCAACAGCTTTGTTCAATAAGTTAAACTTAGCAGAAGAAGACAACCTTACCTCTTCTAAACTAGGGTTATTTATAGTAACTACTACTTTTCCAAAATCTCTAATATTGATACCGTTCTTCCATTTTTTATTAGTTTTTTGATCAATGAAGATATCTAACCCTCCAGTAATTGTCGTTTCTGTCTTGACATCTTTCATATTCTCAGATTTTTCTACTTCCACTACTACACTCTTAGCTCCTCCATAAGTAAAGTTCACTTCTATTCCTTGAGAAGCTTTTACAGATTTAAAATCACTAACTTGACGCGTTTCTTTTGATTGTGCGAACACACTTCCTCCTACTAATAAGAAGAACATTACTATTTTTTTCATATTTAAATTTGTTTTATGGTTATTCATATTTTATATATTTCAGTGCATTGATCTTTGTTGCTGACCATGCCTTTAAGAACACAACTACGCCTGTTAATATTAGTATCACAATCAAGCAAATGATAAATGGTTCTACACTAATATCGATTCTAAAAGCATAATCACTCAACCATTTGTTTAAGAAATAATAACTAGGGAATATAGCAATACCAAAACCTACTAGACACATCACTACATACTGTACAGACAATTGTTTTAATAAGCTAGAGGAACTAGCCCCCAGCACCTTGCGAATAGCTACTTCTTTTAGGCGGTTATTAATATTAAAAGAAGCCAAACTATACAATCCAAACAAAGCAATAAACACAACTATTCCATTTAGTGTTAAGAAAATATCTCTCTCTTTCTTTACATTATTAAATGTCTTTGCATATTGCTTATCTAAAAACTCATAACTAAAAGGCTCGTCAGAGATATCCCTGTTCGCCCATATCTTCGCTATTTCATTCATTGTCTTCTCAACATTATCACCTTTAACCTTGACTGTAATCTGTCTACTATTTAATCCCACCCAAGGAATTGTTTTTAAACTAAAGAAGACTAGAGGAGCATAGTTAGATTTAAGACCATATAGATTAAAGTCCTTTACCACACCTACTATTGTCAGCTTATTACCGTTCCACTCTATTGTTTTTCCTATAGGATGCTCTTCTTTCATTTCATAGGCAGTACGTTCATTAATCAATATATTAGAGATAGAGTCAGTCGCAAATTCAGGTGATAAACCTCTTCCCTCTTTCAGCTTTATATCTAAAGTATTTAGATAATTATAGTCCATTCCTACATTAATACCCTGTATTCTATTTCCATTATGTATAAAACCTGAAGAACTACCATAACTACTCCCTATACTGATCGAAGCGATAGACATATTCTCTACTCCATTGAGCCTTGTGATCTCCTCTTTCAGAGATTGATATATATTAATCTTCTCCTCATAAGGACCTTTACTAATGAAAGGAATGACCACCACCTGATCTCCTTTAAACCCAAGATCCTTATTTAACATATAAGTTACCTGCCCATATACTATATAACTTCCAACCATAAAGAAACAAGCCACCGTAAACTGTACTATTAACATGACGTTCTTTAATGTCTTACCTTTCTTACTCTTATTTACTTCTCCTTTCAGAACTTCTAACGTTTTAAAACTAGCAGTAAATAAAGCAGGAATAATACCTACTAATAAAACAATAATCACAATGAACAATAGCAACCATGGTAGTATATAAAATACTTCTATTTCCATCTGTGAATCTAAGAATACTTTTAACCATGGCATCGTAAACTCAATCAATACAAAAGCAATAATACAAGCTAGTATAGAGGTAACTAGAGTCTCAAATAACCCTTGTAATATCAAATTCTTCTTAGTCGCACCTAATGTCTTTCTAATTCCAACTTCTCGTGTACGACCTATCGCTTGGGCAGTGCTTAAGTTGATATAATTAAATACAGATAATACTAATATCAATAAAGAAAGGCCTATCATGATATTCAATCTCCCGACATTAGTTGCTCCCTCAGGAGTACCATTTAAGTCAGAGTTATTCTGCATTCTTTGTGTTGCTAAGACATGTAGTTTATATCCTTTATTTTTTAGATTCTTAAACTCCTCCAGTGTCACACCTTCTTCTTTTTTCATATACTCCTCAAGACTCAATCCTTCATCCTTCGCTAGCGATACATACACTTGCTTAATCAAGATATCCTTTATTAGCCCTTCCACTTCGGTAGTATACTTAGCATCGTCTAACTTTAACCAAATAGTTGAGTTATAATTACCCCATTGCTCTATTCCCTCTTTCTCATATTGATCAACTGCATTAACCAGTATATTTGCCATTATTGAATTCCTGTTCTTCCCTAGTTTATACACAGCACTTACTACATATGTATCCTTATTGTATTCAAAAGATTTACCTATCGGATCTTCTTCATTGAATAATTGCTTAGCATACTCATCAGTAATAACAGCAGTATTCGGCCCATTAAATGGCTTATTCTTATCTCCTTTTACAATCTCATAAGGAAAAAAGTCAAAGATGTTAGACTTTACATATCCTACCTTTTCTACACCTTTTTTCACCCCATCTACAGTCATTGTCCCACCTCCATAATAATTATCCAAATAAGTATAATCAATGATATGTGAAGACTCTTCTTTTAACTTAGAACCAAAAGGATATGGTAACTTCATCCAGCTCGTATCTGCATTCAGAATAGACTCTACTGTGAAAATATTATCCTTATTCGGATTCGCCTGATCATAAGATGACTCTTCTCTGTAATGCACGAATGACAAGATAACAGAGGCAAAACCCACTCCTAAACTTACTAATGTTAGAATAAAATAGACTTTATTCTTCAGCACATTAGACCAATATATTTTTAACCAGTTCTTTATCATACTATTCGTATTTGATATACTTTAATACATCTACTCTAGTGGCTTTAAAAGCACGACTTATAACAATTAGTAATGTCAATATTATAATGATGACAAAACAAAATATAAATGGCCATACACTCATCTCTATTCTAAAAGCATAATCACTTAACCATTTATTCAAGAAGTAATAACTGGGAAATACAGCTATTCCAAAACCTATTAAACAAAACACAATGTACTGCCCTGTTAACTTCTGTATCAAATCTTTAGGTCTCGCACCTAGTACTTTCCGTATAGCAACTTCTTTTAACCTAGAGTTAATAGTAAATGATGCCAAACTATACAGTCCAAAAAGAGCAATAAAAACAACCAAAGAATTCAATACTAAGAACACATTTCGTTCTTGTAAAGACCGTTCAAAACTCTGTGCAAAACGCTTATCTACAAATTCATACTGAAATGGCAAATCAGTTATATTATGCTTCTTCCATACCTCCTCAATAGCCTTCATTGTTTCCTCTGCCTTATTAGCTTTTATTTTAATAGACATCTCCTTCATACCTTTCCCCCATCCATTATTAGATAGAGCAACAAATAATAATGGTCTATAATCTGATTTAAGTCCTATCAGATTAAAATTTTTCACAACCCCTACTATAGTATGCTCACCTCCATTCCATTTGATATTTTGTCCTATTGGCTCTAATTCTCCCATTAAGGACATTGCTTTCTCATTAATCAAAACATTCCGGATACTATCACTAGCTAAATCCTTTGATAACATCCTTCCTTCTTTCATTTCAATCTGGTATAATTCCAAGAAATCATAATCTATAGCTGCTATACCAGGTTGCACATCTTTTTCTTTATAACTAAAGCCTGAAGACACATACCTATATCCACCAATGTCTAATAAGCAAGCACTTACACCTTCTATATTTTTCAACTTTAGTACATCCTTTTTTAGCCGTTCATACACATCTAGCTGATTAGTCACCTCTTTTTTAAAGTTGTATTTCACTGCTACTATTTGATCTGCATTATATCCTAGATCTTTTTTCAACATATAACTCACTTGCTGATAAATAATGAAAGAGCCTATAATAAAAAAACAAGCAACAATAAACTGAACTGTTAACAATATGTTCTTAAACCACACACCTTTCTTACTCCTCTTCATATTCCCTTTTAAAACATCTATTGTTTTAAAACTAGAAATATAGAATGCTGGAAGAGTCCCCACTAAGGCTACTACTAATACTAAGAATACGATTAGTTGAAATATAAAATCTAGTATATTAAAACTCAACTGTGCCTCAAAAAAAACTCTTAAACTAGGTAAAGAGAATTCTACTATTACAAAAGACAACACTATAGAGATTAGTACCGTTATAGTTGATTCAAAATAATTTTGATACATCAGACTTAAACGATTCGCACCAAAAGTCTTACGCATCCCCACTTCCTTACCTCGATTCATTACCTGTACTGTAGTAATATTGATATAATTAAATACAGATAATAATATGATTAACACGGATAAACCTATGGCAATATATATTCTATCAACATTAGCTTTTCCTTCTGGAAGTGCATTTATATCATCAATTTTAACAAAGCGTTGTCCCTTTAAATCATGTAAATAAAAACCAAAAGAATGCTCCCCTCTACTTCTTTTATACTCACCTACAGATATACCTTTTTTATTAGCCTCAGGCAACATGACATACTTATCATATATATCAAGTAACCTTTTTTCTATAATCTCTTTTGATTGAGCTTCCTTTAGTTTTATCCATAAAGCAGAGTTATAGTTTCCCCAATACTCTTTTTCAACAGCTTCTTTCTCCCTTTCATCTAAATCATTCATTACGATATTAGGATTGATAGAACTTAATGTATTTGCTTCTTTAAATATTCCTTTTACTACATAAGAGACATCCCATATTACTATAGTCTGCCCTATAGGATCTTTATCTTTAAATAAGTATTCTACATATGTATCTTTTATATATGCTTGATTTGGAGCATCAAAAGGTTGTAGTTGACTTCCACTTACTATTTCAAAAGGAAATACAGTAAAGAAATTAGACTGTACACTAATAGCCTTGGTATAAGAAAGCAATTCCCCATTGTAAACTAACATTCCATCGTCATAGCTATTATCTACATAAGAATATGTTTCTACTTCAGGTGACATTTCTTTTAATTTAGAGCCAAATGGATAAGATAACATTGGCCAGCTCTCCTCTTCACTGAACTTAGTTTCTACAGTATAAACTCTTTCACTATCCTTGTGCCAAGTATCATAAGACATCTCTTCAGTATAATATAAATACGAAATAATCACAGCTGATAATCCTATCGCCAACCCTATGACTGTCAACAAGAAATACATCTTGTGCTTCATCGTATTGTACCAATAAATCTTTAACCAGTTCTTTAACATCTCTATTCGTATTTGATATACTTTAATACATCTACTCTAGTCGCTTTATAAGCACGACTGATAACAATCAACAATGTCAATCCTAAAATCAACAACAAACTATACACATACACATCCAATCCGATCTCTATGCGGTACGCATAATTCGCTAACCACTTATTTAAAAAGTAATAACTAGGGAATACTGCTATACCGAATCCAACTAAGCAATAGATTATATACTGAAATGACAACTGTCTTAACAGTCCGAAAGTCTCAGCTCCTAATACCTTGCGGATAGCTACTTCTCTTAACTTTGTTCCTATCGTAAAAGACGATACAGCAAACAAGCCAAATAAAGCAATGAATACAACTGTATAATTTAATACTCTAAATACTTTTCTCTCTAATAAAACACGGTCAAAAGTTTTCGCATAACGTTGATCTACAAATTCATAAACAAAAGGAATTTTACTATCTATATTATATTTCTTCCATATTTTTTCAACAGCTTCTAGAGTAGGTTCTATCTTATCTTTACTTAATTTAATAGAGACATACAGAAAGTTATTTCTTATCCTTTGATTAGTATGAAAGTGGTAGTAAATCTTAGGTTTTACTTCGTTTGCTAATCTTTCATTATTATAGTCATCTACCACACCTATGATTGTGTACTTAAAACCTTTGCCTTCTATAAACTTCCCTAGTGGTTCTTTCTCTTTCATTTCTCTAACAAAAGCTTCATTGACAATGATGTTATTAATACTATCAGAAGCAAAGCGAGAAGATATATTTCTCCCTTGTTTCATCTTTATATCATATAGATCAAAGTAATTATAATCCATTCCGATTTGCTCTACTAAGAACTGTTCTGATTGATACGAATGATAAGTAAAGACATTAGATAATGCACCACTTCCAAAGTGTGAAGAAGCTGTTGACACATCCTCCACTCCTTTTAATTGTAGAAGTTCTTCTTTAAAATTATAGTATTTACTTAATCGATCAGATGACTCATTATACTGATTATTTTCGTCAAATAACACACCTATTACCTGATCTCCCTTAAAGCCAAGATCTTTATGAAGCATATAATTAACCTGTTGGTGTATTAATATCCCACTGGTGATAAAAAAACTAGCAATAACAAACTGTAATACTAAAAAACTGTTTTTTAGTATTCTTCCACTAGAGCTTTTATAGATAAAACCTTTAAGTGCTGATACCGTATCCATCTTATCGAGATATAGTGCTGGTAACATACCCACTAAGAGAGTGACAACTATTAATACACTCGATAATAAACCTATAAACTTAAAAAACGAGAACTCAATAGTTGTATCAACAAATACATTTATGAACGGCACTAATAATTCTAAAATAATAACACTTAATAATAAAGCTATTCCTGTTGTTACAAAAGATTCAAATAGTCCTTGACTAATAATTAAGCCTCTGTTTGCACCTAAAACCTTTCTCACTCCCACTTCTTTAGTTCGATTTAGAGACTGAGACAATGTTAGATTAATAAAATTAAATACAGACAGTAATAATATCATAACAGACAGTCCCACTATAATCTTCAACATCAATAGATTAGTATTCCCTTCAGGAAGAAAGTAACCAATTGCATTCATTCTAGCGCCATTTAAGGGTAATAAATAACTCTTAGCATAGAAGCTTTTAAAAGTAGTCTCTACAAATTCTTCTACAGAAACTCCTTTAGACTCTGCTAAAACAGTATAAAAGTGTTCATAGAATAAATTATCAATAGCTACCCTAGCCTGTTCCTTATCTTTGGTTTTAACTACTAAATTATAATTACTTGTAAACCAATCTCCTCTAGACGCGATCTCTTCAGTACTTAACTTATCTATTACAATATTAGGACTCATAGAACTTCTTATATCATGTTCTATTCTATAGACAGCAGATACACTATACTTAACATCCTTTATCTCAATTTCTTCTCCTAATGGATTAACATTTTTACCGAATAGTAATTCAGCTAATTCTAACTCTATAGCAATATCATTTGGATTATTAAACGCTGTTTTGTCATTGCCATAAATAAACTCAAAAGGAAAAAAAGAAAAGAAATTCTTCTGAGCATATATTACTTTCTCAATAGTATATTCCTTCTCATCTATTTTTACATTTGTCTGAAAATATACTCCATTATAATACATATAGTCTTCTACTATAGGATAATTATCCTTTAAAGAATATCCTAATCCAAAAGGCTGACTATCAATAGAAAACTGATCACTTTTAGTCTCTAAAACAAAAACCTCATCCTTATAAGGATTCCATTGATCATAACTAGACTCTTCTAGATAGTATAACGATGCTAATGTAACTGACGCAATACCTATCGCCAATCCTACTACTGTCAACAAGAAATACATCTTGTGTTTCATCGTATTGTACCAATAAATCTTTAACCAGTTCTTTAACATCTCTATTCGTATTTGATATACTTTAATACATCTACTCTAGTCGCTTTATAAGCACGACTGATAACAATCAACAATGTCAATCCTAAAATCAACAACAAACTATACACATACACATCCAATCCGATCTCTATGCGGTACGCATAATTCGCTAACCACTTATTTAAAAAGTAATAACTAGGGAATACTGCTATACCGAATCCAACTAAGCAATAGATTATATACTGAAATGACAACTGTCTTAACAGTCCGAAAGTCTCAGCTCCTAATACCTTGCGGATAGCTACTTCTCTTAGCTTTGTTCCTATTGTAAAAGACGATACAGCAAACAGTCCAAATAAAGCAATGAATACAACTACAGTACTTAGAATATTAAATATTCTCTTCTCCATCTGTACTTTATGGAAAGTCTCTGCAAACTGCTTATCTACAAACTTGTATTGAAACACATCCCTTTCTTCTATATTGTACTTCTTCCACAGCTTCTCGATATCAACAATAGTCTTACTAAAATATTCTGGAACAACCTTTATGTATATGACAGAATACATCCCATAGCTATGCTTAGTCTCTGGCATATAAGAATATACTGATGGTAATATTTTATCTTCTAGTCCATCGATATTAAAGTCTTTAATTATTCCCACTATTTTTTTATTCGTACCTAGCAGTTCTACTGAAGTATCAAGAGGCTTAGTCAAATTCATCCTACGAACAAAAGTCTCATTCACCACCACATTATCTAAACTATCAGAAGATAATTGAGCAGATAACATCCTACCTTCTTTTAATTCAATCTTTAATACATCGAAGAAATCATAGTCTATCATAACATTACTAATCATCAAATTCTCTTTCCCGTTGTTGTGATAGGTACCAAATACACCATTTGAAGCATTTCCAAAACCTATGGTACTAGTAGATACCGACTCTATTCCTCTAATCTTTTCTAGTTCGGCTTTGAAGCTTGCATATTTAGCAGCGCGCTTTCCTGTATAACTATTATGATTAAGAAACTCTATATTAATAACTTGATCTCCTTTAAAACCCAGACTTTTATTGAGCATATAACTTACTTGCTCATTGACGATGATAGAACCAATAATAAAGAAACAAGCTATTGTAAATTGAAGAACTAAAAAACCATTACTAAGCCACTTACCTCCTTTAGTCCCTATTACATTTCCTTTTAATAATTTGACAGTCTCAAATCTTGAAACAAAAAAAGCAGGAATACCACCGCATATCAGAATCACTAAAGTAGCAATAACGATAAGAACAGCTAAATCATTGATAAACGAAAATGTGATATTCGCCTCTAAATAGACATTGATATAAGGCAGAATGAGCTCAATAATACAAATAGCTAATACTAAAGAAAGAATAACCACAATAGCAGTTTCAAAAATACTCTGCTGATAAAAACTTCTCTTACCTCCACCAGCTACTCTTCTCATTCCTATTTCTTTTCCTCTACTCACTACTTGCGTTAATGATAGATTGACATAATTAAAAATAGAAAGTAAGAGTATCGTCATAGATAAGAAGATACTAATGTTTAGCATTTGCACATTTGCGCTACCTGCTGGGAATAATAACCTTTTATTCGGTAACATACGAGCATCTGCAAGTTTATTTAATACGATATCTCCTGTATAGTATTTAAAAGGCTCCTCTTCTTTATATTGCTCTAATGTTAGACCATCCTTCTCTGCCTTAGGAATGGCAACATATTTATCTCTAAGCTCCACTATAGCCTTTTTAATTCTATCAGGCTGTTTAGTCTTCACACATAGATTTAATCCAAATTCCTTCGTCCAGTCATCATTTTCACTAGGCTTTTCAGGCAAATTATTCATAACTGCATTAGGAGCAAAAGAACTGCGTAGGTCTCCTATTTTGTATACACCAGAGATTATAAACCTAGTGTTACCCTGACTATCATAGTTTGGATTAACAGCTTCTATTGTCTTACCTATTGGGTTTACTCCTTCCCCAAATAGTACTTCAGAGATCTTAATATCTATTACTACATCATTAGGATTAACTAACGCTTTTTCAGCATTGCCATATACAAACTCGAATGGAAAAAACTCAAAGTAGTTATCTTGTACAGCATATGTATCCTTTACATCTATTGTCTTCTCATTATAAATAAAATTTAAAGAACCATTATATCCAAAGTACATATAATCATCTAGTTCCTTATAATTATCCTTTAGATACCTTCCCATAGGACGGAACTGATCTGTCATAGAGAAATTCGGAGCTACAGTCTCTACGAGATACACCTCATCCTTATAAGGGTTCCATTGATCATAACTAGACTCTTCTAGATAGTACAACGATGCTAATACAACTGACGCAATACCTAGTGTCAATCCTACTACTGTCAACAAGAAATACATCTTGTGCTTCATCGTATTGTACCAATATATTTTCAACCAGTTCTTTAACATTTTTATTCGTATTTGATATAATTAATAATATTGATTTTAACAGCCTTATCCAGTTTACTTGCTAAAACCACAAAGACTAAAACAGAGAGTAGCACTAAAGAAAGTACAAATGGGTAAACCGAAATATCTGTATGATCTACAAACCTATCTAACCATTTACTCATCAACCAATATGTAGGGTATAGTACTAATACATAAGTAATCCCCAGAGCATATATAAAAGGCTTTAGTAACTTCAGATAGAGTTCTTTCTCACTAGCCCCTAATACTTTTCTGATCACGATTTCTTTTAATTGTTGTTCTATTGCAAAGGACATCACCGCGTAGAGTCCGAACAGAGCGATCAACACTACTGCTCCATTCCACAACATAAACATATTGCGCTGTGATAGTGTTTTCTGATAAGTCTGAGCAAACTGTTTCTTCACAGCCATCACCTCAAACGGATACTCATAATCGACATTCACTATCCAGAACGCTTGTAGACGTTCTAGAGTTTCTTCCTTTATCTCTGGATCTATCTGCACAGATAGAGACTCTATACCATAAGGCAAAAACTCTATATCTCTCCAGTGAAACAGAAGCATTGGCTTTATACTCTCTTCAAACCCGTCTCGGTTAAAGTCTCCTATTACCCCTTTTATGATAAACGTATTACTGTCATACGCTATGACCTCCCCTACTACATCACTAGGCTGTTTACCTAGTTGAGTAACAAACTTCTCATTGACATATACGGTTGGGAGATCTTCATCTATATTCTCCTGAAGCGCCAGCATATTGAATCCCATCATCTGTATATACCCTTCATCTACCCCATCCATGATGAAGTCTGTTATTTTCTGTTGTTGATAATAAGCTGTATGATTCGTATTCATACTATTTCCTTTAAAAGAGATCGTAGACAGCCCTACACCTTTCACCCCTTTTATATCCGCTATTTGCTCTATGACTTTAGAGGATCTATACATCTTACGTCTAATCTGTTGTGTATATAACTTGACTTGATATACCTGCTCTCCCTTAAATCCTAATTCTTTGCTTTGCATATAATCCACCTGATTATACACTAGCCATCCAGCGATTAAGAAAAAGAAAGCAATCACCAACTGTATCCCCACGAATGCCATTCTCCACTTAGAAATACTTAAATGAAGCTGTACTTGTCCTCCCTTAGTGTGTTGTCTAGCGATAATACTACCGTATAAAGCAGGTAGTAAACCTCCTAGGCAAATAATTCCTCCACCTATCAGTAAAATCACAATCCCCATAGCTTCCCAAGAGAATACTAAGTGTTGATGTAAAAAACTGTTGTAAATAGGTAAACTCAATTCTACTAAAACCAAAGAAATACTTAACGCAACTAAGACATTCAGTACCGTCTCAAAAAGTAACTGTAATACCAACTGTCCTTTTGAAGCTCCTATAATTCTTCTTAGAGACAACTCCTTTGCTCTACTTAAGACATTAGACTGATTCAGACTGATATAGTTCACTACAGTCAGTAAAAAGATTAAGAACGAACACCCACTGATTAACCCTATTGTTTCTCTCTTTATATTTCCTTCTAATAGAGTACTCTGCTTAGATTCAAATCGAGCTTCTGCTAATGGAACTAACTTAGAAGTAACCTCATCTCCTCTATCATCGAAGTATTTATTCTTCTTTTTCTTATTGTAGTAAACTTCTTCTAGTTCTTTTAATAACTTAACCTGGTCTACTCCTTCTGCTTTTTTAAACACGAGTCCACCTACATTCTCTTGCCATAACTCATACTCTTCCATATCATCAAAGTCTATAGAAGCAAGCACTACTTCAGGCATAATTGTAGCACGTTGATTTAATTCATACACCCCTCTTATCACATACTTCTGATGTGCTAACGAAAGTGTATCTCCGACAGGATTAGCCTCTCCAAAAAAACGAGTAGCAAGATTAGAAGATATTGCTATAGAATAATCATCTACGAACAGTCTATCTTTATCGCCATACTTAAATTCAAAAGGAAAAAAGTGAAAGAACGTATCTTGTGTATTCAATATCTTACTTACAACTCCTTGTTCTGTTTTACTCTCCCCATAGAAATCTAAATACTCTAACGCGTAGTAACAGTAGTCTTCAGCTAATTGATTTTCTAATAAATAAGGCCCTACCCCTGCAGGGATATAGATAGAATTGGATTGTTTTCCCATCTCTAGGTTTACTTCATACATATTACCTACCTTAGGTATCCATCTATTATAGCTATACTCACTCTTATAGTAAGTCACCGCTAGGATAACAGACGCCATACCAATAGCTAGCCCTATGATATTCCACAAAAAGAACAATCTAGAGTTGCTGATATTTTTAATATATATTTTAAACCAATTCTTTAGCATAACACTAATTACCTGCCTTAACTGATCCCATAGAATCTGTATATTTCTTTAATTCTTTTGGTGTATTATAGTACACCACTTTACCCATAGAGTCTGCATAAGCATTTAGACTTTCTGTAGGATACACTTCTGCCTTCCCCATAGAGTCTACCTCAGCTTTTACTGTTTTTGCTTTTAAGCCTTTGCCTGCGAATGTCGCTGCACTATCCACATTGACTACAAGGGATTCGACATCTCCTGTCACTTCCACACGACCTGCTGAGTCTACATTAGCCCTCATTGTCTTCGCTGTTACATTACCTACATACTTAGAGGCTGAGTCTACATTAATACTGATTGTATTCACAGAGAAATTAGCATTTACAGATCCAGCTCCATCAACAGATATCTTAGCGCTATCACCAGATACTCTACCAGACACCACTATTCTAGCCATAGCACTAGCGTAATAAGTAAGTACTGACTTCTGAGAAACATTCACTGTAATCTTTCCTATACTTTTATACCTTCTGTTTGGAGATTTGGATTCAATAGACAATTTAGTTCCTACCTGTCTGATTTGTACTAACTCTTCTGGGCTCTCCGTATCAGTGACTATTTCTACTGTATTAGAATCCCTAGTTGCATCAACATTAACTATCACTATAGAAGATACTTCTATACTCTGTACTCCCCCTGCTATAGTAACCGTTTGCTTACCTTGTCCATACATGATAAAGGACAATAGCGCGGCTACAAGTGTTAATAAAAAACGTATCATAATTCTGTGTTTTTATTCTGCAAAAACATCTACGATTTTAGTATTCATTTTCTCTGATAAGATCATTCCATCTTTCATTAAAATCGTGCGTTCTGAGTACGAAGCATCGTGATTCGAGTGAGTCACCATGATGATTGTAGCTCCTTGTTGGTGCAGTTCTGTTAATAATTCCATTACTTCGTTACCATTCTTACTATCTAAGTTACCTGTAGGCTCATCGGCTAGGATAATCTTAGGGTTCGTTACCAAGGCACGCCCTACAGCCACACGTTGTTGTTGTCCTCCTGATAACTGTTGTGGATAATGTTTTAATCTATGTACTATATTTAAGCGCTCTGCTATTTCCATTACCCTCTTCTTGCGCTCACTGCTAGGTACTTTATTATAGATTAGAGGAAGTTCTATATTATCATACACTGTCAACTCATCGATTAGATTAAAGTTCTGGAAGATAAATCCGATGTTTTCTTTTCTAATCTGTGCTCGCTGACTTTCTGTTAATCCCACCATCTCCTTGTCTAATAATAGGTAGCTTCCACTACTCGCATTATCTAATAGTCCGATGATATTTAACAGTGTTGATTTTCCGCATCCTGAAGGCCCCATAACAGAGATAAACTCCCCTTTTTTTACATTTAAAGAAACCTGATTTAAAGCTGTTGTCTCTATTTCTTCTGTCTGAAATACACGAGACATTTGATTAATAGTTATTACCATAATTATTCTTCTATGTTTAAATGTTCTACTCTTAAATAATCTTTATAACTTGATACGATCACTTCCTCCCCTACTTCTAAGCCTGATATGACTTCATAGTAAGCAGGATTCTCGCGTCCTATCTCTACATTCCTTCTTGTAGCCTTATTATTTTTCACTACATATACCCATTCTCCTTTTGTGTCTTGAAAGAAATTACCTTTAGGCAATAAGAGCGCTTTCTCTTTTCCTGACAAGAATAACTTCACTCCGAAGCTCGTCCCTTCCTGTAGTTTTAACTCCTTTTCTGTATCGAAAGCTAGGTGTACTTCGAATCTACCACTCTTCACCTCAGGCAACACTTTGATCACTTCTACATTCGTGATTTGCCCTTTCATATCGATCTGCCCTCTCTGCTTAAGCATTATTTTATCGAGATAGAACTCATCTACCTGTGCGACTAGCTTATATCCTTCCATCACATCTATCTTACCGATACTCTCTCCTCCGTTATACGTCTTTCCTAATATAGCCTCGAACGATGACAGCCTCCCCGATACAGGTGCTTTTAATAAGAAATTCTGTTTATTCTCTCTTAGCTGCTCTAAGCTTCTATTGATGACAGCTATCGATTGATCTATTTGTTTTACTTGTAACGCATTACTTTGTTTCTCTTTTTGGATACTCTCTTCCATCAGCGCCTTACGCTTTTTTTGATATGTTAGAGCCTCTCTTGTTTTGTTCCAATCACTCTCTGACAATATCTCTTGATCATATAATTTCTTATTCAGATCATACTGTAGCTCTGCATTCTTATAATCGTACTCGATACTTATCAAATCTTTCGTTAAATTTAACTCTTGATTACGAATATTCATCTTATTCACATTCAAATTATTCATTTGATCGATCAGAGAAGCTTCTTGAGACATAAAGTTAAACTCAGAACTCGGATTATACAGTCTTACTAAAGGTTGTCCCTGTACTACCATACTACCATTCTCTACTAACCTCTCCATCACCGCTCCTCCTTCTGTGATATTAACTAACAAAGAATGCAATGGTTCTACCTGAGACTGAAAAGAAATATACTCTTCGAAGAAGTTCTCTTCTACAGGACGAATACGTATCTCTTTCTTAGAAACGTTTAAAGCGATATGCTGAAAAAAAGTGATATAACTGATCAATAGCAAAGCGATAATACCAACTGAAACAAGTATTATCTTAACTTTTTTTCTATTTTTACGAGGAATAGTACGATCCATTATTAATTGTTTTATAGATATAATAACAATAATGTGCCAATCATTAATGAACACATTAATCATTACAAATCAACAACTTAATATTTGATCAAAAAATAAACTGTTCAGTTTCGGACACTAAAACGTTCGCTTTTGAAATAAACCTTTACACCATGAGAAAAACTAACGCTACAATTCTTGTATTAGACGACAATTCTGAAGTTCTTATCGCAGCAAAAATGTTGCTAAAAAGACACTTTGAAACCATATTGACGAATAATAACCCAAAAAAAATAGCAGAAATACTTTCTCAACAAGAAGTAGATGTGATTATTCTAGACATGAATTATCGCGTAGGCTTCGAAGATGGTAAAGAAGGGATATTTTGGTTTAAAGAGATTAAGAATATTGCACCGAATACACAGATTATACTGATGACTTCTTATGGTAATGTAGAGACTGCGGTAGAGGGAATCAAACTCGGAGCGGTAGATTATATCCTAAAACCATGGAATAACGAAGCACTTATAGAAACCGTAAAAGGAGTAGTCAAGCAACTGCGCAAAAAAGAAACAGTAGTAGACAAACCACAAAAAGAAGATAACGTATTTATAGGCCAGGCTCCTAGCATTCAGAAAGTATATACGATGGCTAGTCGTGTAGCTAAAACGGATGTTAATGCACTAATATTAGGAGAGAATGGTACAGGTAAATACGTATTGGCAAAACATATACATGACAATTCTCCTCGAAAAGAGCAACCATTCATCCATGTAGACTTGGGGTCTTTAAACGAAAATCTTTTTGAGAGTGAGCTATTTGGTTATGCTAAAGGAGCTTTTACAGATGCTAAACAAGATACGGAAGGTCGCTTCGAAGCCGCAAATGGTGGTACTATATTCTTAGACGAAATCGGCAATGTACCTCTTCACTTACAAGCCAAACTTCTTCAAGTCATCCAATCTAAAAGCGTGATTCGACTAGGGGAGTCTAAAGCTCGTCCTGTAGACATCCGCATCATCACAGCTACGAATGCTAATATAGAACAAGAGGTCAATGAGAAGTCATTCAGAGAAGACTTATATTACCGTATTAACACCGTGACACTACAGCTACCGCCATTAAGAGATCGCCTAGAAGATATCTTACCTCTACTACAATTCTTTGTGGAAGAGTATGCACATAAATATAGCCGTACTGTACCAAGTATTAGCGAATCTACTCAGCAAGCCTTAACTTACTACGACTGGAAAGGAAATATACGCGAAATGCAAAACCGTGTAGAGCGCGCATTAATTCTAACAGAAGAGGATGAGCTAAACCTTCATGATTTCGGTATTTCGCCAACTATGATTAACGATACCTCTACAGAAGAGAATACCTTACAAGATATGGAGCGTATCTCTATCCTTAAAGCACTAGAGAAGTACGATGGCAATATCTCTCAGACGGCTGAAGAACTAGGGTTATCTAGAGCCGCGTTATACAGAAGACTAGAAAAATACAATATCAAAAACTAAGTTTAATCCTATGCAATCATTCCACTTTAAAGCCTTCTTGCGCATTATAGTCATCCTTCTATTAGGATTGTTAGGCATGTATTTGTTCACTAAGGACCTTGTGTATTCCTTTGTCTTGGTATGTATACTGATAGTCGCTTTATTCGTTGAACTTTTCTTTTTTCAGAAGAAATATTACACAGCCATAGACCGTATCGTACTAGCGATGATGTATGATGACTATTCGCTTAAGACAACAAAAGAGCAACCTAATGAGACACTAAACAACTTACAGAAGCTCTACCATAAACTGCAAACACAACAACAGCAAAACGAAATACGCGAGCTCGTCTATCTAAATATTTTAAACAATATAGAAACAGGTATTCTAATTCTAGAGAAGAAGAACGATAAGTGGGACATATTCCTTATTAATGATTACTTCTCTTCCCTATTCGATATACCGAAGATTAGGTCTTGGACAAACCTAGAACGACTACTCCCTACACTAACCCATCATCTACAACAGCTAAACTTTAAAGAGTCTAAAGAGTCTATCGATATCAAAATAGAGCATGAGGAGAAACAAACCTTTATGCTCCAAACTTCTAATACAATAAGTCAAAATCAAGAGTACTTCATCGTTTTATTAGATTCTATTCAGAAAGTGTTAGAGAAAAAAGAAAAAGATACTTGGGAGAATCTAATGAAGATTATCTCTCATGAGATCATGAACTCTCTTACACCTATCCACTCACTTGCTCATAATACTCAAGAAATACTAGAAGAGGAAGAGTTGTCAGAAGAAGATATGGATGATATCAAAGTAAGTATCAATACGATCGTTAATCGTACTAATCACTTACAGCAATTCATAGACAACTATAGAAAGCTAACCATGCTGACCTCTCCTAAAAAGCAATCAGCCCCTGTTAATCGCATCATACAGATGAGTATAGAAACTCTGATGCCTCTATTTAAGAATAACGGTATCAAAGTACAAACAAACTTAAATCTGCAGATCAATCTAGAGTGGGACATTAAACAGATGGAGCAAGTATTTATCAACTTATTGACGAATGCAATACACGCCACTGCCAAACAAGAGGTAAAAGAAATCCATATTAACTTATACGAAAAGAACAATCGTATCTACATAGATATAGAAGACAGTGGACTAGGAATCATCCCTGAGATTAAAGAAAAGATATTCATCCCTTTCTACACCACCCGTGAAGAAGGAGCAGGTATTGGATTACCTCTATCTAAGAATATCGTAGAGATGCACAATGGATACCTAACGTACCACAGACGAGAAGACAGAACAGTCTTCAGTCTTAACTTCCCACTGTATTAAATTAATTAGGAATTAGAAATTGCACCTATGGCATAATATCTAGTATCTTGTCATTCCGACGATAGGAGGAATCACACTAGCATATCCACTAAGCCACAAACGCATTTAGTCCACACGCCTACTGATTATGTCAAAGTACAGACGCATTATCATGCGTGTCACACAATGGACATCACTAAAAATGTCTATTAGATATTTTCTTAATACCCGACCTTTTTGACCACATCTCTATATATGATCTCTAAAAGCTATCAAAAAGAGGGACACTATAAATAACAAAACTCCACCTAATCAAGTGGAGTTTCTTTATTGTCTATGCTACATCATACGAAGTGGATAACTTCACCTCGATATTTAGTCCTGTCTTATCTCTTAAAATATCATTCTGTACACCATAGTTCTGTGGGACTCTATATGTACTGTAATTCTTATTACTAATAATAGGATTGCGTATTAAATCACTTTTATCAGAGTGATGCTCTTTAAAACTCAGTATAGTTTCTTCAAACTTTCTACAAGCATCTGTAAACCATCCTTTTCCCAATCCAGTTTTTATCTCAAAAAACACAACAAACTGTTCTGCTCTAAAGAGAAATCCTTCACATCGCTTGATTAACTCCTCACCTGTCGAAGCACTACTAAAAGTGTTATCACCAACCAATCTGAAAATATCTATACAGTAATCTATTGCTCTGTACTCTACCTCATGCCTATTCGGATTATGAATCGTAAAATCCCAAACATCTTCTTCTTCAAACTTCACAACTGCAGGCGTATTACTATCCGAATTCGCATCACTAATCCCTACCTTACTAGTAGAAAAAACAGTCAAACAAGAAGTATCAAAAAAATCTACTTGCATAAATCCTCTATTTGAAATAATTCTGAGAACTGTATATTAATATCTTCTAAACTATCATTTAAATAGTTCTCATCAGAAGGCAATCCTTTATACATTTCTAACTGTTCAATACTTCCTCTTTCTTCATCTAATTGGTACACCACTAGATCATCTATTCCTAATACTGCTTCTAGAGGAACTACATTAGCCACCCTATTTAGAGCCTCAGTATTATCTGCTGCTAACTGTGCTACACGACCAGCCTTCACTGCTAGTGTTAAATAATTAATCAAATAAGGACTATGCGTCGTTAAGACTAACTGGTTATACTCATTCTCATTATTATAAGCAACTAACTTATTCAGTACCTTACGTTGAGACTTAGGGAATAAGTTCTGCTCTAACTCTTCTACAATATTGATTACACTACGGCAGATGTATTTGTTATCTACATTTCTCTGTTTTTCATCTAAATATACAGTAGAATCTAATCTATAATCATCAACATGGTCTCCATCCTGTATTGCTCTAGACATGACTATCTCAACATTTCTCCGGATCTGCTGATCTGCACTAAGTGAATTAATCAATTTCTGCTCATCTTGTTTAATAAACTGAGAAAGATAATCCGTTACTAAATACAAAGGTACTACAGAGTGAAACCCACTAGAAGCTTCCGTTACTTTTAGTCGCTTATTATTCGTTACCACATAGCTATTATCAGAAGATGAATCGTATAAGAAGCTCGCTTTATTAATAGGTAAGATTACTTCCTTATCCTTATTCGTTAACTGAGCATATCTGTACTCTATCAAGTAGGTCTGTAGGCTACCAGCAACTAAACTAGAAACATGAGTAAGATTCTCTATCGAACTCAACACATTGCGCTCGGCAGGCACATACATGACCTTAGGTTGTACGATATTCTGCTCATTGAATAACGTTGCCTCTACATTATACTTACCTTCGCTTTCAACAACTCTTAAATGGTAATAATTTCCTTTATACTCCAGTACAGAAGTAGGCTCTATATAATTCTGTAAACGATGATACGTTAATAACTCAATAAAAGCATTCTCTTTAAGAGGTAAAGTTTTATCTCCTCTAATCAAAGCTTTCTCTAACCAAACAAAAGTAGCTATCAATTTAGCAACAGTACTCTTACCAGAACCTTGATCACCTATAAACACAGTAACCTTGTGGATATCTATCCATCCATCATTACCTGTATATCCCTCTCTTACTGGTCCGAAGTTCTTAACTTTAATTTGTCTCTGCATTGTATTAACTATATTATACTCCCAAAGATAAAACCATTTTATGTATTTATATAAATCATGGTACACATTTATACAACATCCATAAACGTAATACACTTATTATCTGAGATAAAGGTAAAATGTACTAGCGCAGACTTCTAGTCTGTACTCTATCACATCTTCAACACTGCACCAACACTTCTTCAAGACTTCTTCAAGAAATAAGTGCTCTAATAGAGTAATCTTGGGGAAATGTTGAAGAACTCTTGAAGGAGCTCACTCTAAAGCGTACTATATCTAGGATTACAGGCTATTCTGGTTTTTAACCCCTAAAAACAAAAACAACCACAAACAACTAATGATCAATGATTTGAATCATTAAAATCTCAATATGAATGCAAAAAAACTACGCCTATTTTTTAAAAAAAGACACAAAAAAAGGCTTAAATAGCCTAAATACGTAAAAAAACAATGAATAAAGAGTCTTCTAAAGCTCTTAAAAAGGAAATAACAGCTATTTATTAGAGAAAAACAGACCTATTTCTGTCAAAATAAGAAGTAAACAAACTAATTCAAGATATGAACTAATAATATATATTTGATAAGATTAAAATACACTACTAGAGAAAATAAGTGATTTATATGGTTAATTATTCTCCTTCGTACACGGTAGGTTCCCAAAGGAGTTCTTTAAAATTGACCACCTTATTATCTACTACCTCCACACCTTCATTCTCTAATAACTGTTGCATCAGATTAGTTCCATCAAAATGAAATTTACCTGTCAATAATCCACTGCGATTCACTACACGATGTGCAGGTACTGTATCATCATCATGAGACGCATTCATCGCATAACCTACCATACGCGCCGAACGCGCTGCTCCGATAGCTCTAGCTATAGCCCCATAAGTAGTCACTCTACCTACGGGTATCTGTCTTGCAACAGTGAAAACTCGTTCAAAGAAATTATCTTGTTTATCCATTATTTCAATAACTTATATATCGTGATTAAACAGATAATACCCGTAATAGTTCCGATTACATAATTAATATTGCGCAAGATAAAAGCATCTTCTCTAGAGGGTTTCTTAAAAAAGGAAATATAGAGATAAAACATCATCGCTGATCCTATAACTACCCCTAATGAGAAGAATATAGTACAGATCAGGTCAAAGATATGATAATCATAAGTAGCTAAAGTAATACTTAAAAAAACGTAATAGGGAATTAAGAATACATTGATCGAAGCTAAGAAAAGTCCATAAACAAAAGGTGACTTGCTCTTCTTAGGATTATTCTTTTTCTTCATCTCTTTTTTCTTTGCAAAAAAGAAGAAGTAAATCGTCAATATCGCAAAAATAACTAAACCGATTTCGTGTAATGCCTCAGTAATACTCGGGCTAGAATCAATAAGCTTAGAAAAGAATATAGCGATAAAGGTCTGAATAAAAATAACGGTCGAAGCTCCTAAGACATACGAGAAAGCATTGCGCCCTCCTTCTTCCTTAGCAATCTTGACAGCTGTCATATTAAGCAGCCCTGGAAGAGAAACTCCCAAGGTAGCTGCTAAAAAACCGAAAAATAAAAGTGTGACAACTTCTACTCCCATCTTACTTAATTCTAAATTGAATGTAAGTTATAGGTTTATTTTGTTCTAAATACTGTGATTCGTAAAAAGTTTGAATTTCTGTTACTACTGAAGGTGCACCTTCATTTTTATAAATGTGGTGATTAGCGTAGATAACTTCATGTCCTTCTCCATGTAGAAGTCCTAATGTATAACCATGCATGAACTCACTATCCGTCTTTAAGTTCATAATACCATCTTCTGATAAAATATTCTTATAACGTTTAAGGAATTCACTATTCGTTAGACGGTGTTTAGTACGTTTATACTTGATCTGAGGGTCTGGGAAAGTAATCCAGATTTCGCTCACCTCACCTGATGCAAATGCATACTCGATAAGTTCGATTTGTGTACGTAAGAAAGCCACATTAGTCATTCCTGACTCTACAGCTGTCTTAGCCCCACGCCAAAAACGAGCACCTTTAATATCAATACCAATAAAGTTTTTCTCAGGAAAACGCTTCGCTAGCTCTACTGTATATTCTCCTTTTCCACATCCTAGTTCTAATACTATAGGATTGTCATTCTTAAAAACGTCTTTATTCCAATTACCTTTTTGAGGTAACTCTCCTATCATATCTTCTCTAGTCGGCTGATATACAATGTCAAAAGTTTCGTTCTCTCTGAATCGCTTTAGTTTATTTTTACTTCCCACGTGATATACTTCATTATAAATTTGCGCAAAATTAAGTAATTATAGTGAAACTATCCTATTTTAATTTTATCTGCAACAAATAGATACCATATTGGCACATAATTAATTATCAGTAGGGTCTACGAAAGCTTTCTCTAAAGTGAAAGAGAACTCTGATCCATAGCCAAAACTACTCTCTACATAAATATGTTCTTCATGTGCCTCTACAATATGCTTCACGATAGACAATCCTAATCCAGAACCACCCACTGCTCTAGCTCCACTCTTATCTATACGATAGAAGCGCTCGAATAGACGAGACACATTCTCCTTCTTAATCCCTAAGCCATTATCTGTAACACGGATAATTAATTTATTATTCACTAAGTCTTCAATAGTTACTTCCGTAGTCCCTTTTTCCTTACCATATTTAATAGAGTTATCTATTAGATTCGTAATGACTTGTCCTATGCGTTCCTTATCACCTACTACATAAATAGGTTTGTTATAATTCAGATCGAAGATTAGAGATATATTTCTTTTTTTGGCTTTATAATCTAAAAAGTCAAAAGCATGTCGAATCGTCTCTACAATATCAAAAGTCACGATATTAAGGTGTAGATCACCAGACTCAAGCTTAGTAATCATATCTAAGTCATTAACGATATAGATAAGACGATCTACACTCTGAGCTGCCCGCTCTATATAACGGTCCCTGACTTTAAGATCATTAATCGCACCATCCTGTAAAGTCTCTAAATAACTCTGTATCGTGAATAGAGGAGTCTTTAGTTCATGAGATATATTCCCTAAGAACTCTCTTCTATATTCTTCTCTCACTTGAAGAGACTCAATCTCAATTTTCTTGTTTTTAGCAAATTTCTGGATTTCTTCTGTCAAGGTCTGCATATCAGTCGTCACGGCTTTACTTCTCAGCTCAGCATGTTCTAACAGAGAGACATTGTCATATATTTTTTTAATTCTTCTGTAGATAAAGTGCTCTACACGATACTGAAGAATAAAAAAGGACATCGTAAATAAGATTAAAAGATATCCTAACACTATCCAAACTGGGATGTTTAGATAAAATACACCTATGGGAAAGGTTACAATAAAGCTTATCAAGGTAATAGAAGATGAAGACTTTATTGCAAACTTATAAGAGTTTTTAAACTTTGTAGCCATTAACTATTCTGCGTGGTCAAATTTATATCCTACTCCTTTTATAGTCTTAAAGTAACTATCTCCGATTTTTTCTCTTAGTTTTCGGATATGTACATCGATAGTTCTTCCGCCTACTACCACTTCATTACCCCATACTGCATCTAAGATCTCGTCACGAGTAAACACTTTACCTGGCTTAGCCATTAATAAATAAAGTAGTTCAAATTCTTTTCTAGGGAATACAATTTCTTCTTTGCGAACAAATACTCTGTATTCATCCCTATCTATTCTAATATCTCCTACTTCTATAGTATTACTAGAAGTATCGTCACTGAAGCGTGCACGTCTAAGTAATGCCTTTACCTTACTCATTAGTACCTTAGGTTTGACAGGCTTAGTAATATAATCATCCGCCCCTGCTTCAAAACCTGCTACTTGTGAATAATCTTCCCCACGTGCTGTTAGAAAGGTGATTACACTATTAGATAGACCACTGTTTTTTCTAATCAACTCACATGCTTCTATACCGTCCATCTCAGGCATCATTACATCTAATATAATAAGGTGTGGTTTGTTTTGAGTTGCAGACTCCACTGCTAGCTTACCGTTTGTTGCAGTAAATACTTGATACCCCTCTTGCTCTAAATTATATCCAATGATATCGATAATATCTTGCTCATCATCAGCTAAAAGGATCTTAATTTCAGAATTTTTCATACTTGTGTTGCGTGTTTTAGTAGGTCAAATATAGAGCATAATACATTACTAAATATAGACTTTACAATAATTTAATATGTTAACAATTTGATAACCTAATATACGCAAAAAATTAAACTTTGATTAACATTCACTATACATTCATCTAGGTTCTTTGCACCAATAATACAACACACTTATTTATATGAAAAATTTCTTAGTGATCTTAACCTTAATGGTATCAGCCACTTTTTATGGGCAAAAGGCCGAAATTAAAGGAAAAATAACAGATGACTCTACGCATGAACCACTAGCCTATGCTACCGTGGCAATTAAAAATACTTCTGAAGGAGTAAACACAGAATTAGATGGAAGTTACAGTATCTCGATAGAAGCAGGTACTTATATATTACAGTTTCAATATATGGGATATGTAACTCAAGAAAAATCAATCACAGTTGCAAAAAAAGAATCAAAAACATTAAATATAGCATTAGCCTCTGAACACGTAGAACTAGAAGGAGTGATAGTGGAAGCTACACGTTCTAAATCTAGAGAATCAGCTCTACTTATAGAACAACAGAGATCTAGTGAGATCAAACAACATATAGGTTCACAAGAATTATCTCGTAAAGGGGTAAGTGATGTAGCTTCTGCAGTAGCTAAAACAACAGGTGTAGCCAAGCAAGAAGGTACAGGAACAATATTCGTACGTGGACTAGGAGATAGATATAACAGTACTTCTCTAAATGGATTGCCACTAGCCTCAAATGACCCAGAGAAAAAGAATATTGATTTAAACTTATTCTCTACTGATATCGTAGAATACATCTCAATAGATAAAACATATAGTGCAAGAAACTCTGGAGACTTCGCAGGAGGAAATATAGACATTATTTCTAAAAAACACAGTGGAGAAGGATTCTTCAACATTAGTTTAGGATCAAACATTAATTCTAATGCTGTAGGAGAAGATAAGTTTAGATCTCTATCAGACAGAAACTTTTTAGGATTCTCTAATACAAAACAACCTAGTAATGCGCTTCAAAGTTTTAGTTTTAAAAACTCTGCTCAGACAAAAAACAAATCTCCTTATGGAATGAGTTTAGGACTGAATGGTGGTAAATCATTCTACTTCGGAGCAGAGTCTTCATTAAACATCTTCGCTACGGTGTCATTTGACAATAATTACAAATTCAAAGAAGGAATTAATCGTACTGCTCAAGCTCAAAACAGTTTTACAAAAGATTTATACATGAAGTCTTATGAGTACAATACGAATACTACTGCGATGTTAAATGCTGAGTATAATATCAACTCTAGAAATAGTATTAAATACAATTCTCTTTTAATCAATGGTACTCAAGAAAAACTAGATGAATACACTGGTTTTATCAGAGATATTACAGATAGAAAAGACTATTATGAAAATACGCTTCTATCAAGACAAAACTACAGACAAGATCGTCTATTCGTAAACCAATTATTAGGAGATCATAAACTAAATGAACAAATAGACCTAAACTGGGGGTTAGCTCTTAATAATATTTCTGCTCAGACTCCTGACAGACAGATGTACACTTTAAACAAAGTTAAAGGAGAGGATAACTACGAATTCTCAACTAACTCTAGATCTGATAATAACAGATACTTCGAGGATCTAATCGAAAACGAAGTAGGTGCAAATATCGCTGCATCTTATAAATTCGGTAAAAACAGTGAGAATCTATACAACGGAAAGTTAACGGTAGGGTATAACTTACGTCAAAAGAACAGAGAGTTTAAGGCTACACAGTACGTATTTCAGATCAATGCTGATTACAACAACAATATAAATCCGTATGCACTAGATAACTTCTTTAATCAACAAAACTTCAACAACGGATACTTCCAAACATATACGTTCAGAGGAGGTGCGAATACACCTAATGCATTATTACCTCAAACGTATGATGGAGATATGACAGTACATGCAGGTTTTGCGAATGTAGAATACAAATTATCAGATAGATTATCAGGTACTATCGGAGCTAGATTTGAGACAATCACTCAAAAAGTAACTTGGCAAACACAGTTAGACGCAGATAAGAGCTCTAATACATTAGATAAAAATGCATTCTTACCAAGCTTATCTTTAAAGTATGCTGTTGATGATAGAAATAACCTTCGTTTTGCTGCATCTAAAACATATACTTTACCTCAATTCAAAGAGAGAGCTAGATTTATCTATGAGGATGTAACTGAGATTAAAGTAGGTAACCCAGACTTATATGCATCTGATGATTATAACGTAGATCTTAAGTGGGAATTCTTCCCTACTAATGATGAAGTATTCTCTGCTTCTGTATTTGGTAAATATATTAAAAACCCAATCAACGAGATTGTTTCAGCTTCTTCTTCTAATGATATCACGTATGCGAATACAGGTGACTATGGATACGCAGCAGGAGTAGAAATAGAAGTACGTAAAAACTTAATCAGCTTCGATGATTTAAATACTAATAAACTAACGGGGGGGTTAAACGCTTCTATAATGAAGACGTACCAAAAATTAGATAATGAAAAAGTGAATAGAGAGAATAAATATATCACTACCTCATTTACACATGACAATTCAGACTTCACAGGTGCATCAGATTTCTTATTAAATGCTGACTTATCTTATATCAAAGAATGGGGTGAGAAAAACTTAATGGCTACTGTATCTTATGCTCATTTCTCTGATAAATTATACTCTATCGGAACAGAGCAAAGTGGTAACCTAGTAGACAAAGCATTTGGTATGTTAGATTTTACTTTCAAAATGAAATTTAATAAAAGGTTTGGTATTGGTTTAAATGCTAAAAACTTATTAGACCCAAAAATTGAAAGAGAACAACAAAACAAGACTCAAGATGTCTTAGTAAGATCATATAAACTTGGAAGAAACTTTAGCTTAAGCCTAAACTATTCATTCTAGAATCTAAATATCATATAATACCCCAAAAGCAGAGCGAGAGTCTTCTAATAAGGCTCTCGCTTTATTTTTTACTAAAAAAGGTCAATTAAAATCATATTCAATATGATCTATTTTAAAAAATATTTCTCTCCTAATTACTTACAAAAGTACTCATTCCTCTTTCCTATTTACACTCGCTTAAACTACAAATCCATATACTATTATAATTAACCAACTTAACACCTATTTAATATTGAGGAAACAAACTATTAATCATTCAATGATAATGAGTTAACATACTTTTTCTGTTTTCTAGACATCTTTGTATCAAACAATATAAAAAACTATATTACACATGAAAAAATTATTAAGAGCAGGATTCAGTATTGCATTAGTTACATTAACATTAGCAAGTTGTTCATCAAGTGATGATAATAACGGAGGAGGAACGACAGATCCTGGAACAACTACTCCAGGTCTAAAAGGAGACATATTAGGTGGAGAACTTAAAAAAGGAGATAAACTAAGCTTAGAAGCAAACAAAACATATAAATTAACTTCTAAATTAATAGTAAACGATGGAGCTACTTTAAACATCCCAGAAGGAGTTAAAATTATTGGAGAAGGTGGTACTTCTGCATATATCGCAGTAGGACAAGGAGGAAAAATCTATGTAGAAGGAAAACAAAACAATCCTGTAATAATGACAGGTGTAGAGAAAAGTAGAGGAAACTGGGGAGGTCTAGTAATCTGTGGAAAAGCACCTATTAACAAAGCAGAAACAGCAACAGCTGAAGTATCAGACTTAACATACGGTGGAAAAGTAGCTAATGATAACTCAGGTTCTATTAAATATTTAAGAATCGAATATGCAGGAGCGAACTACAACGCTGAAAAAGAATTCAATGGGCTTTCTTTGTTCGGAGTAGGAAGTGGAACTGTAATCCAATATGTACAAGCACACGAAGGGTCTGATGACGGATTTGAGTGGTTCGGAGGAACAGTTAGTGCACAGTACTTAGTATCTACTAATAATGATGATGATCAGTTTGACTGGACAGAAGGATGGTCAGGGAAAGAAAACAAATTCTGGTATTCAAAACAATCGGGTACAGCAGATAAAGGATTCGAAGCAGATAACAATTCTAAAAACAGAGCTGCAAACCCTTACTCTAATCCAACTATCGTAGGAGTAACATTATTACCTGCAGTAGACGGAAAAGGAACAGCAATGAAATTACGTGAAGGAACAAAAGGAAATATTTCTGATGTAGTAATCGGAGCTTATGCAACTGCATTCGACGTGGAACACGATGAGACTATTGCTAACGTTAAAGATGGTTCTTTAATCTTAAGCAATGTAAAACTTATCAATGTAGGTAAAGCTACATCTGGTAAAAATACTAAAGGAGATGCAGTAGATGTATCTAAAGTATTCACTGCTGGAGAGGCTAAAGGAGCAGGAAATGGAGTTGGTGTTCCAGAGTGGACTAAAGGTTGGACAGTAGGTCTATAGTAATACTAAGATAAAAATGTTAAAAAAAAGTGCTTATTTAAAAAAATAGGCACTTTTTTGTTTTTTTATGTCATTTTAAATAATTACTTTTATACCATAATTTTAGTTAGATGGCAAAAAAATACTTTTATATCATAATGTTCATTGCAATGCTAGGCGGAAGCACAGCATTTGCGCAAAGTGGTTTGCGCTATAATAATGAACCTCGATACGCTAATCAGAATATCGAAGGGCTATCTATTTACCCTAACCCAGCGGTTTCAAATGGTAAATTGTACATTGAGTCTACTAAAAATGAACCAAAAGAAGTAGAGCTATACAATGTTGTAGGAAAAAAAGTATTTACAACTACTGTTAATAACAGAGAGTTGAACTTACCTTATAGTGTAAATGCTGGTATTTACATTATGAAGATAAAGGAAAGTAATGCTACTGCTACTAGAAAAATAGTAGTAAAATAAGAAATACATTTTAATGATTTTATATTCTTAAAAGAGTATCACTAAAGTGATGCTCTTTTTTTATTTGTATTTTTGTACTTAAATATAATAGACCGTGTTTAAACCTGAAGAAATCATCCAAATACAAACAAAAAAAGATTTTCATAAAGTAGCTATGAAAGTCTTTAGATTCCAGTATGAACATAATCCTGTTTATCAACAATTCTGTAATCTTCTAAATAAAACTCCTGAGCAAGTCAAAACATTAACTGATGTACCTTTTCTACCTATCGAGTTCTTTAAGAGCAAAGATGTTTTATCTTCAATAGATCCTATAAAAATAACATTCACAAGTAGTGGTACTACCGGAATGATAACTAGTAAACATCATGTGACTGATCTAGACTATTACGAATACAGCTTTAGAGCAGCATTCTCTCACTTCTATGGAAATATCGAAGACTATGTTGTTTTAGCTCTTTTACCTGCTTATTTAGAAAGAGAAGGTTCTTCTCTAATCTATATGGTAGAAGATCTTATAGAAGGTTCTAATCAGCCTGAAAGTGGATTCTACCTACACAACTATGAAGAATTAGCTAAAATGCTAATCGATTTAGATAAACAAGGTAAAAATGTTCTATTAATAGGTGTTACCTATGCCTTACTAGATATGATAGAAATGCAAAAGTTTAACCTTAGCAATACTATCATTATGGAGACTGGAGGTATGAAAGGTAGACGTAAAGAAATGATACGAGAAGAACTACACCAAGTATTATGTGAAGGTTTTGGGGTTTCTAAAATACACTCTGAGTATGGAATGACAGAACTATTATCTCAAGGCTATTCTTTTGGTGATGGTATCTTTGAATGCCCACCATGGATGGATATCTTAACTCGTGATCCAGAAGATGCTTTAACCTATGTAGAAGAAGGCAAAACAGGCGGGGTCAATGTAATCGATTTAGCTAACCTTAATTCTTGTTCCTTTATCGCTACACAAGACTTAGGAAAAAAATATAAAGATGGTTCTTTCGAAATACTTGGAAGATTTGACCATTCTGACATAAGAGGTTGTAATCTTATGGTTGTATAATAAAAGACCCCCATACGTTTAAACGTATGGGGGTCTTTCTTATAATTACTTTTCTAAAAGATCTAATTTCTCTGCAAAATAATCACAGAAGTCTTTCATTGTTGCTGCCATCTTCTCATCTTCTGTAGCACGCTCAAATGTATCTGACATTGCCACTAATGTTTGATGAAAGAACTTTTTCATCTCATCCACTGGCATATCCTTAGTCCACAAGTCTATACGCAATGTCTCTTTGGCTTTATGATCCCAGATAGATAATAACATTGCTTTAGAACTAGCTTTCTCAACACCGCCATCTTTAGCTGTCCAATACAACTTATCTGGTACTTTATTCTCGTCTAACTCTACTCTAATATTTATATCAGAAACGTGATTTTTACTCATTACTTCTTTGGTTTATACTTTGATTTTTCAAATATTTCTTTTGCATCCGTATTAAACAGATCATGCAAAGTTACATTATTATTTTGCATATACGCATTGACAATCTGCCAACCTAACCAAGCTCCAGTTCTCCCTGGGCTATCACCATCAATATCTAAATAATACTTAGAAAAAGGAGCAGCTGTAAGAAATCGACTACTCAACTTACTGTCTGTATCAAATAATAAATTATTCTCTATAAAATATCTCCACATCTCTGGCTCATTCTCCTGACACCACTGTATCTGCTCTAAAGTATACCCCATGATATAAGCATCATTAACTTTAGGCAACAATAATTTCTTAGCGTATAATACCTTACCGTATTGTACCATACCTCCCAAGAAAGTACGATCTCTATTGCCTCCTATTTTCTGTAAAACGAAGCTTTCTGCTAAATCAGGTAATATCTGTGTGGACTCAAAAGATGGTCTTAAATACTCAGGAAAACTAACATAGAAATGATGATCCTTCCCTAAATAAGTATCTAAAGCAATCAATGCTAACGAATCTGCATAAATAGCTTTTGCTGTCACATCCACTTCCGAGATTAATGTGATTACCTTTTTCTTCGAAGCCTCATGTGGATAATAATACTTCACATGTTTAAAGAAATCTTCTAATTGCTTTGGCAATTCACCTAAATCTTGGTATTTCTTCTCTACCTCTTCATTTAACTCAATGAATATGGTATCTTGTTTTTTCTTTATCCAAAACTCATCAGATAAATTCTCATTAAAGAAATACGGATACTGCTTTTTAATACTTGCTAGATCAGCATCTTCTGACTTGAAGAACTCCTGATCAAAGCGAGTAACAGTCATATCTATAGGAATAGCATTAATCTCTTTATCAAGTTCACTCTGCTTATCTCCACAGCTAGACCAAAAAACACAGCTCACTAGTAATACAGCACTAGATAAATTAGTAAATTTGGAAAAAGTCATTTTATCTTTTTTTATTTTCAATGTACAAATATAATAAGATAGATATCAACCTATTCCATAAATATTTAAAGTCATGGTAAACAACACTAAAATGAATACTTCAGCAGTAACAGATTATATCGTTAATTGGTTAAAAGAATATGCGCAGAATGCAAGAGTAAGTGGATATGTAATAGGAATATCAGGTGGTATTGATTCTGCGGTAACCTCAACACTATGCGCTATGACGGGACTACCTCTATTATGTGTTGAAATGCCAATCCATCAAGATTCATCGCAAGTATCAAGAGCAAAAGAACACATTTCTTTCTTACAAGAAAAGTTTACTAATGTAGCCTCTACTGTGGCAGACTTAACTTCGACATTTGAAACATTAAAAACAGCTGTTCCTTCTTCAGATGATGAAGCTATCTTAAATCTTACACTTGCCAACACACGTGCTAGATTGCGTATGACTACATTATATTACTACGCAGGACTACACAGAAGCTTAGTAGCTGGAACAGGAAATAAAATAGAAGACTTCGGAGTTGGCTTCTTTACTAAATATGGTGATGGTGGGGTAGATGTAAGCCCTATAGCAGACTTAATGAAATCAGAAGTCCGTGCTATCGGAGAGTACTTAGGAGTTCCTAGTAGTATTATAGTAGCTAAACCTACTGATGGGTTATTTGGCGATGAGCGATCTGATGAAGATCAACTAGGTGCTAATTATGACGAACTAGAAATAGCTATGCTAGCACACGAAAAGGGAGCTAAAGCAGAAGACTTCACAGGAAGAGAAAAAGAAGTATTCGAGATATATAGCAGATTAAATAGAATCAACCAGCATAAGATTAACCCTATACCTGTTTGTATAATTCCTATAGAAATCAAATAATTACTTACTAATATATTTTTTTATTATTAACTATATATTAAAACAAATACCTTTGTTAAAAAATATTAGTTATGAAAAAGTTTTTATTGTTTTTACTTACCATATTATCAATATCCCTAGCAGGATGTTCTTCAGATGATGATTATTGTGGTAATGAAACCTATAGATCATTACAACTTAATGAGACACCTAATTTTAGCCCTTTAAATTTCTATGTAAAAGGACTCAAAGGAGATTCCTTTATTGTCATTAGAAATGAAAGAGATTTCCAAAATAGAGTGCATGGAGCTCAATACTATAGAAATGTTATAGATTGGAGATATGATGAGCTGATTATTGGACAAAAATATGAAGAGCGTTTCAGTAAAATTATTGACGTATCAACATTCTATAAAGAAAGTTGTAATTACAACTTTCAAAACATTCTAAATGTAGAAATTAAAGTGAACAAAGGCTCTAGATATAATGGTTATATTACTTACCATACCATTGTTCCTAAAACAAAAAGTGAGCAATACGATGTAATAACTACTGTTCAATTCTATAATTAATACAAAAAGAGGCAATAGCCTCTTTTTTTAGTCTTCTATCGTTTTAAATCTTGATGTTACTTGACCTAATCTCTTAGAGAACATATTCATCAGACTTGTGTAATCCATAATTAGCGTAAGCATCTCATAAGATCTCTTCTCATCACTATCTTTCAGCTTTACCTTATACTTTTCTATCATGGTATTCAATAAGAACATTCTAAGAGTTAGAATAGTTTCTGTCACATATTGAGATACTCCCTGCTCCTTCTGTTTCACTATAATATTCTGAGACTCCCAATTGTGCAAAGCTTCCTTCTCATCCTCCATGATAATATTAGTCACTTCCTGAGCCATTTCTGGATCTAATGTCTTTAAATACTTCTCCAGATCCCAAGCGTTATGATGATAGTAATCCATAATATCTTTATAAATCACTTTGAACATTGGATTGGTTAGCTGTACCTCATCTTCCTGCAAACTAAGGTAAATACGTTCATATACCTTCTGTTCTACTTTATGTTCTACCTCTATTACCTCATTGTCCTCATTCACATCTAATAAGAGCTCTATAAACAACTCTTCCATATTACCATACAACAGCAATATCTCGATGATCTTGCGTTCTAAATTATATTGTGGATCAATTGCTTCTTTTGGTTGTTGCTCTGAATGCACCACCTCCATCTGCTTCCTCTCCTGTGTATATTTCTTATTTGCCTCAGCTAATTCTTTTCGACCAATCTGAGCTAAAGAATTAAAGATTACATCCTCAGAAATATCCATTATACGAGCACATTCCTGCACATAGATTTCTCTCTGTATCTGATCAGGAATCTTAGAGATACTCTGTACCATATCTCTAATTAACTCTGCTTTCTTAATAGGGTCATTCTTCGCTTCCCCCATTAATAGATTAGCCTTGTAACGGATAAAGTCAGTAGCATTATTCTTGAAATACTCGTCTAGCTGTTCTTTAGAATGCTTTCGAGCAAAACTATCTGGGTCTTCTCCATCAGGCAAAGGACATACGCGTACGTTCATCCCTGCCTCTAATATCAAGTCTACCCCTCTAAGAGAAGCTCTAATACCAGCAGCATCCCCATCAAATAACATCGTGATATTCTTAGTCAATCGACTAATCAAACGGATTTGGTCAGGCGTTAATGCAGTACCCGAAGAAGCCACGACATTCTTTATACCGGTCTGATGCATCTGTATAACATCGGTATATCCTTCTACTAAGAAACAGTTATCTTGTTTGGCAATTTCTTGTTTAGCATGATAGATACCATATAGTACCTTACTCTTGTGATAGATATCACTTTCAGGAGAGTTTAGGTATTTAGCAGCTTTCTTATCAGTAATAAGAATACGTCCTCCGAATCCTAATACTCGACCGGACATACTCTGAATAGGAAACATAACTCTTCCCTTAAATCGGTCAAACTTACGGTCTTCTTTTACAATGGTAAGCCCTGTTTTCTCTAAGTATTCTAAAGAATATCCCTTCTGAAGAGCTGCATCTGTGAAAGCACTCCACTGATCTGGAGAATACCCTAATCCGAACTCTTTAATTGTCTCTTGAGTAAAACCACGCTCTTTAAAGTAGGTCATTCCTATTGCCTTACCTTCTTCCGCATTGAACAATGTCTCTTCAAAGTACTTCTTCGCAAACTCAGACACGATGAACATACTCTCCTTTTCATTCAGTTGCTCTTTCTCCTCATCGCTCTGTTCTGTCTCTTCTATTTCGATACCATATTTCTTTGCTAAATATCGTATTGCCTCAGGATAAGAGAAGTGTTCATGCTCCATAATAAAGCTAATCGCATTACCTCCTTTTCCAGAACTAAAGTCTTTCCATATTTGCTTCACAGGTGACACCATAAATGACGGAGTCTTCTCGTTTACGAAAGGACTTAAGCCTTTGTAATTACTCCCTGACTTTTTCAGAGTTACAAAGTCTCCTATCACCTCCTCTACACGAGCAGCGTCAAATACGGCATCTATGGTACTTTTGGAAATCATATACTTACTTTAGTTCATTTATATCTCAATATATAGAATTATTGCGATATACACTCATTTATGGCAAGTGCAAAGGTAAAAGAAAAGGAGTTGTTTCTAGAATAAATCATCTAAAAACAACTCCCTATAACCTAACTATTCATTTTGTATGTAATTTATAAATCTACTCTTACACCAAATGACCACATATTTTGCTTAATATCATTGTGTTTAAACATTGGTGTCAATTCATATTGAGCAAATAAACTCCAATCCCCATTACCAACATAAGCACCTACTCCATATCTCACCTTATTAATATCTAAGTCCGTCTTCTCCTTAGTTCTAAACTCATGGCCTTCATCAGTGTATCTGTATACTTGATAAGTATCTTTGCGATTAAGATTCACAAACCCTCCTATACCTACTCTCCAAGTTTCTTGGCTTCTAAAATAAGTTCTACCAGTCTTCTCATTTACCTTAGGTTTTGAAAAATCAAACTCTAAATAAACAGGTATTTGTACAGAACGTATTGCCAGTCTATTCTTACGCAAATCTTTATCATGTTCTATAATAGCTACTTGACCATCAGCTTGTTTTTCAAAATAACGGTGCTCTGTTGGCTTTAGATTATTATACTCTAATAAAACTCCATATCTCAGGTGTAATAAATTACTGTCTTTCAACAAACGTCTATTAATATTAAATCCCCATTGAATAAAATTAGAAGATACATAGCGAATATCTGAATTAGCAAAAGCTCCTTCTGTTGCTAAATTACTCATCCCATAAGCAAATTGGATCTGAAACCTATTGCGTCTATCACCTACTATTCTATTACCTCTCTGTATATAGTTTTTTCTACCAATCACAATTGCAGAGCCTGACTGATCTCCATCAACCCCCTCATAGAATTGTCCTGATTTAATCGAATACTGTACATGACTCTGAACAGTGTTATATAAACTATCATTCAGATTATTTATAGTGTTTTCTAATCGAGTAGACGACTCTAAAGCTAATTTACTTTTGAGCTCTTGTGCTTCTTCTTCTGTAAGCTTCTTTTTCTCCACTAACACATTTAGTGAATCTACTTTAATTTTTAAATCTTCTTTTTCAGATACTGTAATATTCTGAATCTTTACAGCAATACTATTTACCTCTCTATTGAATTTTTTTACTTGCCCATACATACCTAAAGTAGCAAATAGCGCAAGAGCCATAACTAATGTATTCTTTTGTTTCATAATTGACTAATTAGATCGTTCTACAATCACTTTTTTGGTCTTGTCATAAATCTTCTTGATTACAGATTCTCTGTACTCAATCTCTATCTCCCCCTCCACTTGATTTAATAAATCATCACTATTCACCACTATTCTCTTCGAAGGCTTATTCATTACCGGTCCTATGAATACCTCTTGTAGGTTTTGTGGCTTTAATGGACTTATTGTATCTACCATTATATTATCATTTGCTAATTGCTTATGTTCTTGTTTCAGTGTATTAAGTTCTTCCTTTGTTATCACAGGAGATGTCCTAGGTGCAGTTATTTTCTCTTGATTATAGATTGTATCTGCTTTGGGTGTTTCTTGTTCTACTAATGTATTTTCAACCTCTTTCACAGTAGGCAACTCTATAGAAGGTGTTACCTGATTATCTACATCAGTAGTTATAAATTGTACTACTGAGAATCCCCCTATCAATAAACTAGCTGCTAATCCTATCCACCACTTCACATTAGACTTATTCTTCGCTTTAGCCTGCTGATCTAATTGAGAAGATAGTTTATCCCACGCTTGAGAAGAAGGAGCTATCTCTCTATCTGCTAAACTGTCTTTCCACTGTTTATCTATTTTATTCCATTCCATACCCCTTGTGTTTTTAAGATTGCTAATTGCTGTTGTAGTAATTTTCTAGCCTGTGCTAACTGAGATTTAGATGTCCCCTCTTGTATTTTTAATAATTCTGCTATCTCTTGATGTTTATACCCTTCTACTACATATAAATTAAACACCGCTCTACACCCTTCTGGTAACTGATCTATTAGTAGCTGTATATCCTCAATAGATAATTCGATATCATCTTCTACAACTTCTTCTTTTACCTCAACATCTTCTATACAATGAAAGCTCTTCTGTGCACGTAAAAAAGAAATAGATTCATTCACCATAATACGTCTTATCCATCCCTCAAAGTTGCCTCTATTCTCGAATTTATCTATATTCGTAAAGACTTTCATAAAACCAGCTATCATAACATCTTCTGCATAGTGAATGTCCTTAATATACTGTCTACAGACAGAGAGCATCTTAGCAGACACAAGTTCATAGACCTCCTTCTGTGCAACTCTTTTATGAGCACACAGATCATCTATATAATCTTCTAATTTCTTTTTGTGTAGCCTTATCAACTTCATAGTTGCAATCTTCTATTACTTAAATACAACATCTAACCTCTTTACTGAAAGAAGTTTAAAATGTACATAATAAACTGGATTATAACTGAAGTGACAAATAAAATAATACCTTTCATAATACTTAGAATTGCTTATCTATATACATAGACGCAATTCTAAATAAAAAGGTTGTAAGGAAAGTGAAAAAAATTACTTTTTTCTTTCTATAACATAATTCACCATCGTGAACAGAGCTTCTCTATAAGTAGATTCTGGAAACTCCTGTAGTATATTTAAAGCCTCTTGTTGATACTCTACCATCTTAGTAGTAGCGTATTCTAGACCTCCTTTTTGTTTGACGAATGCGATAACCTCTTTCACACGTCTTTTATCCTCATTGTGATTTTTAACAGAGTTAATCAACCACTTTTTCTCTTTAGGCTCTGAGGTATTCAAAGCATAAATAAGAGGAAGTGTCATCTTTTGTTCTTTGATATCAATACCTGTCGGCTTACCAATAGGCCCATCCGTATAGTCAAATAAATCATCCTTTATCTGGAATGCCATACCGATTAACTCTCCGAACTTACGCATCTTCTCTATAAGTTCTGCATTATCTGGATCGACAGCAGCAGCTCCTAATGAACAACAAGCCGCAATCAATGTAGCTGTCTTCTGACGAATGATCTCATAATACACCTCTTCTGTAATGTCTAATCGTCTCGCTTTCTCTATCTGAAGTAATTCTCCCTCACTCATCTCACGTACAGCCACTGAGATAATTCGAAGTAAATCAAAATCACCGTTATCAATAGACAATAAAAGTCCTTTTGCTAATAGGTAATCACCTACTAACACGGCTATCTTATTCTTCCATAAAGCATTAAGGGAAAAGAAACCTCTACGTTTATTACTATCATCTACTACATCATCGTGTACTAGAGTAGCAGTATGGATTAACTCTATAACAGATGCTCCTCGATAAGTACGCTCATTAACCTCACCTGCCACCATCTTCGCTACTAGAAATACAAACATAGGGCGCATCTGCTTCCCTTTTCTATTTACAATGTAGTAAGTGATTCTGTTTAGTAAGGCTACCTTAGTAGTCATTGAGTTGCGGAACTTCTTTTCAAAAAGCTCCATCTCATTCTGTATAGGCTGTTTTATTTGCTGTACTATGTTCATTGCACCCAAAAATACGACTTTTTTATATCATTCGATAGTTTCCCTCAAATAGAAATCATTAAGAAGTTGCTAAACAATTCTTTACGTAATTTCCTCTAAACTAAACTTATGATTTATTAGCCAACTGACCACAAGCTGCATCAATATCTTTACCACGACTACGACGTACCACTACAGTGATATCATTCTTCTCTAAAGCTGCTATATAGCTATTCGTAGCACGTTCATCTGCTTGTTGGAACTCTCCATCATCAATAGGGTTGTACTCAATCAAGTTTACTTTACACGGTACATACTTACAGAACTTCACTAATGCATCCACAGAAGCTTTATCATCGTTAATTCCTTTCCAAATCACATACTCATACGTAACGCGACTCTTCGTCTTACTATACCAGTACTGAAGTGATTCACGCAATTCCGTCAATGGAAAGTTCTTAGTAAAAGGCATAATACGATTACGTGTCTCTTCGATAGCAGAGTGTAAAGACACTGCCAACTTAAACTTCACACCATCATCTGCCAACTTCTTGATCATCTTAGGCAATCCTGAAGTAGACACTGTGATACGCTTAGGAGACATCCCTAGCCCTTCTTCAGAAGTAATCTTCTCAATGGCTTTCTGTACGTTATTATAATTCATTAACGGCTCTCCCATTCCCATAAACACAATATTAGACAACGGGTGTCCATGATTCTGTCTACTTTGTTGGTCGATTGTTAATACTTGATCATAAATCTCATCAGGATTCAAGTTACGCATACGCTTAAGGCGAGCAGTAGCACAGAACTCACAGTCTAAACTACACCCTACCTGAGAAGATACACAGGCTGTAGTACGTGTTTCTGTAGGAATCAAAACAGACTCTACGATAAGACCATCGTGTAACTTCACACCATTCTTGATAGTACCATCAGTACTTACCTGCATACTATCTACTTTGATATGATTAATTACGAAGTTAGCATCTAGCATCTCACGGGTAGCCAATGATAAGTTACTCATATCTTCAAAGCTATGAGCCCCTTTACTCCATAACCACTCGTACACTTGGTTTCCTCTAAATGCCTTATCTCCCTGAGAAACAAAGAAATCCCTTAATTGTTCCTTAGATAAACTTCTGATGTCTTTTTTGTCTATTTGCATGGCGCAAAGTTAATCTCAAATTATCCGACTGCCAAATACTGTAATAAAATTATAACAATAATGTAAGGAACAATCAATTAGGAACTAGTGTACTGTATAACCAACTAGTATCCACAAAGCTAGTCATTCTTAACCGTCCACCGTCCACCGTAAACTGTCAACTGTTAACTGTTAACCTTTAACCGTCATCTTCTTCACCGCCAGCACATGTTTACACATCCCTCTATCTCCTTGGTACTTACCATACCACTCACAAGTACATCGCTCTTGGTCACCATCTAAGATTACCGTATGTCTCACACCACCAGTTCCCTCTACACGAGCTTCTACCCGTCCATTAGCATTGCTAATAATCTCTACTTTATTCTCAGCTATTAGTTTCTCAGCATTCTTTAGGCGAGGATTTAGACTTAGGATACGCTCTAGCTTAAAGGGCAATCTTCTATAAAAGAAAGCATTGTCATCTAAGTCAAACCCTAATAATCCCATAGCGGCTAATCGCCCTGTCAGACTATCTGCATCAGTGAAACTCATCCCTTCTTCCATCGCAAACATCGTCGGATTAAAGCGTTGATTCGCATAAGCATATTTATCCATCGCATCTATCCACTCGTCATCCACATCTTCTATTAACGACTCTAAAGCAGCCCCTTCACCTGAGAACCCTCTAAAAGCTTCACGAGATAAAGACAAACTAAATCGAATATCACCAAAGTACAACTGCCACGTGGTGCTCTGCATATCAGGATGTGGATACACCTGCATAGTATCGATATAAGGCAATAGAGGTTCTAATAATCGTAAACGATGAATACCTCCTACACAAACCGCACTAGTAGACTTAACAGGTGTAAACACAGGCATATTACCACGTACAGTTAAGTAATAATCTGTCTTGATCGCCCCTTTCGGAATACCTCTAAATAATTGTTGTGTCTGTATTTTATTAAACGTATGTACTTTCTCTGCCTTAGACAGATAGATCTGTACCGTACTCAGTCCCTTAATCCACTTAATCGGAAGAGGTACTTTTCGTTCCACTATTTTCTTATCCTCCGTCTGAATACTAACCTCCTTCTGACCTATTGACAGCAGTACATTCTCCTTTTGCTTAATACTATTCAGCGCAGTAAGCATCGGTTGGTTAAAGTCTACATTCGTAGTCCCATTCTCTAAGAACTCCCCATCTAACCCATCAGGCAATACATCTACACGAGCATACACTCCTGCACAGTGAGAGAATCCTTCGAATCGCACTCTACCATCCCCAGCCGTAGCGATAGGATCTTTTAGCTTAGCTAGATCAGCAGGTGATAAATTAAAACTAGACTTTACCACATTAGACAACGTGATTAAACAACGTGCCATAATAAAAGGATCTTTCACATTACCCCAAAAAAAGCATGGAGCATCAGTCTTCTTCTGTATCTCACTGTACTTCGCTAAGAATAATTCGTCCCCTCCCTTGCCTTTCGTTAAGCTAGAAGGGGTATTGTATATATAAGATAATAGGTCGTTCATGGTACTTGCAAATGAGTAAGCAAGGTACTAAAATTCATAGAAATATAACCTTCTAGAACTGTACACATCTGTTCTCTTATTGTAAAAAAAGGCAACTACTCTTTGATAATAAACCCATTACACATTATCTTTGTCCATTATGCAGCAATAGTAAAATAACATTCCTAATCACAGTCGCCCCCTACAGCGTAGTAAGTGACTCAGTTTATTTAAGCGTACCCCATCTTTAGGGTACCGTTATTTTATTATATATACTTATGCAATCAAACAAGATTAACAGCATCGTAATATTCATTACGATCACCATTATATTAGACAGTGCTGGCTTCGGTATTATCTTTCCAGTATTACCAGAACTATTAGAACACGTACTACATGCTGACCTCAGCACAGCAGCGAAGTACGGAGGTGTACTTACGTTAGCTTATGCCTTTATGCAATTTATCTTTGCACCAATCTTAGGAATTATTAGCGATCGTTATGGACGTAGACGAGTATTATTACTTTCTCTTTTTGGATTCTCTATAGACTGTTTTATTATGGCACTTGCTCATAGTTATTGGTTACTATTCATCAGTCGGCTTATCGCCGGAGTGACAGGTGCTACCTTTGCCGTGGCATCAGCTACGATTACAGATGTAACGGATGAAGATAACAGAACGAAATACTTCGGCTATTTAAATGCAGCTTTTAATATTGGCTTTATCATAGGCCCTTTAGTAGGAGGATTATTAGGAGAATATCATTTTACCTACCCTTTTTACTTTGCGGGAATATTAGGTTTATTAAATGTTACTTATGGGTATTTCTTCTTTCCAGAAACCAATACTTCACGTTCACTGAAGCGATTATCGCTAAAAGAAATCTCTCCTTTGCAATCTCTAAAAAGTATCAAACGCTTTAAACAACTAAGTCTACTATTTATTGTATTCTTTTTACTTTCGGCTGCATCACATAGCATGGAGAGTACGTGGTCATTCTATACCATGATACAGTTTGACTGGAGTAAACAGCAAATAGGATTATCACTAACCATTATAGGCATCATAGGCTTCTTAGTACAAGCATACCTATTGCAATACTTGTCTACTAAACTATCAGACCAAAGGCTTGTCTACATCGGTTTATTAACCAGCTTTATAGGATTACTCTTATTGAGTTATTGTGTGACTGAAATACAACTCTGGGTAGGTATCACATTATATTTACTAGGAAGTATACAACAGACAGGTTTTCAGTCTATGCTATCTAAGTCACTAGATCAGCAACATCAAGGAGAACTACAGGGGGTATTAGGAAGCCTTAACGGATTAACGACTATTGTGGCTCCACCAGTATTTACCTATTGTTTCTACCTATACACACAGGACAATACCTTACCATACTTACCTGGTATAGCCTTTGCCATAGCAGCTTTATTACTCCTAATTAGCTTATTACTCCTCTTGAGACATAAGAGGTAAATTTTAAAAAAAACAGCCCTATTCTTTACCAGAATAGGGCTACTTATATTATTATTCAGGCACTTATATTGACTATATCAATGTATGATATACTAATATGATTCCTCCTATCGTCGGAATAACAAAGAAGTAGTGATATTTGGAAGTTACTACTAACCTACACCTTACCCGTTGTCTTTGTCATCTTGACGTAAGGAAAGATCACACACGAGATGTAGAAATAGTCGTGAGAATAAACTAGTGCGATTCCTCCTATCGTCGGGATGACATACTGTGTGCTATACAGTATGTCAATAGGAAGTGACACAGAACAGAGCCTTAAAAAAACATCTGTTTGACACCGTTAGTGAATGGGACATTCCTAATTCTTAATTCTAAATTCCTAATTAAAAAAAGCCGATACTGTCGCTAGTATCGGCTTTTCATTGTCGTCTATAAATTGTTAGTTTATCCTTGTTTTAAAAGTTAGGTTTATGAATAATCACATGCCATAGGCACACATTCGTAATTCCTAACTCTCAATTCCTAATTGATTACTATAGATCTGCGAAGAAGTCATTTCCTTTATCATCCGTGATGATGAAGGCAGGGAAGTCTTTCACTACGATCTTACGTACAGCTTCCATTCCTAATTCTGGGAAGTCAACCACCTCTACGCTTAAGATATTCTCTTTCGCAAGGATAGCAGCTGGTCCACCTATTGAACCTAGATAGAAACCACCGTGTTTCTTACATGCATCAGTTACCGCCTGACTACGGTTACCTTTCGCTAACATAATCATACTTCCACCTACCGCTTGGAAACTATCTACATAAGGATCCATACGCCCTGCTGTAGTAGGTCCGAAGCTTCCTGATGGCATACCATCTGGAGTCTTAGCTGGCCCTGCATAGTACACTGGGTGATTCTTGAAGTATTCTGGCATCTCTTGTCCATTGTCTAACATCTCTTGGATCTTAGCGTGAGCGATGTCGCGCGCCACGATAACAGTTCCGTTTAACATTACACGAGTTTTGATAGGATGCTTCGTTAACTCTGCTAATTGTTCTTTCATTGGCTTGTCCAAGTCGATTACCACAGGCTCTTCTAAGTGAGGAGCTACTGCAGGTAAGAAGCGTCCTGGATCAGTCTCTAACTGTTCTACGAACAATCCCTCTGCAGTGATTTTCGCTTTTATATTTCTATCTGCCGAACAAGATACTCCTAATCCTACAGGACATGAAGCAGCGTGGCGAGGAAGACGGATCACACGTACATCATGAGTAAAGTATTTACCCCCGAACTGTGCTCCAATCTTAGACTCTTGACAGATTAATTGTAATTTTTTCTCCCACTCTAAGTCACGGAACGCTTGACCTCCCATATTACCAGAAGTAGGTAAGTTATCATAGTATCCAGCAGATGCTTTCTTTACAGCCGCTAAGTTTGCCTCAGCAGATGTACCACCGATCACTAATGCTAAGTGATATGGAGGACAGGCAGCAGTACCTAGATCCATGATTTTCTCTTTGATAAATTCCGTTAAGTTTTTATCATTAAGAAGAGATTTTGTTTTTTGGTATAAGAACGTCTTGTTAGCAGATCCCCCACCTTTCGCTAAGAATAAGAACTCATATTTAGCTCCTTGTGTAGCATAGATATCGATCTGTGCTGGTAAGTTAGAACCTGAGTTTTTCTCCTCAAACATACTGATAGGTACGATCTGAGAGTAACGCAAGTTTTTCTTTTGGTATGTTTCGAAGATACCTTTAGATAAACTCTCGGCATCATTCGATCCCGTATATACGTTTTCTCCTTTTTTTGCCACTACGATAGCAGTACCTGTATCTTGACAAGAAGGCAATTGTCCTTCTACTGCTACTTTTGCGTTTTGTAATAAGTTATAAGCCACAAAACGATCGTTATCTGTCGCTTCCGGATCGTCTAGGATAGCTTTTAATTTTTCTAAGTGCGATGTTCTCAACATGAATGACACATCTGTCATCGCTGTCTCAGCAATCATCTCAATCGCTTTAGGATCAACCACTAATATCTCTCTATCTCCTAATTTTTCTACTTTTACATAGTCAGAAGAAATCTTTTTGTACTGCGTATCATCTTTCTGAATCGGATACGGATCTTGATATATGAAGTCCATTGAATTGTTAGTTTATTTTTGTTTAGTAAAATTACTAATTAAAGTCCTTATAAAATCGTAGAATGCTTCTAAATAGCCAGTGTTTATAAGGGATATAGATCATTTACACTTTACAGATTAATATTAGAACTCTTCATTTTATTTCTCTAAGAATGAGCACTTTCTTCGCATATTAGACAACATTTTTTTATTCTCTTTTTATAATATGTAGCACTATCTTATTCCTTCACCTCCTATCACACTAATATTAAGCACATTACTATGCTTTCTATTCTAATTCCCTTTTACTCACTTTTACGCTCCTTCCACTTGCTCACTATATGATACCTATATGATGGGATAGTGATAGGCTATTTTTGGTACTTTTAAGCCGACCAAATGCCCATCACTAGCCGACCACATGCCGACCACCCCCTAATAAATAGTATTTTATTCCCATTTATCATTCAATCTAGTCTGAATTGCATTTTATATTAATGGGTAAAATCTATCTCTTACTGAATATAAAAAAGCCTTGAATCTATTGACTCAAGGCTTTTCGATATCTTACTGTTTATTTATTATCTATAAACTTCGCATATAGGCAATAAGTGCTTCCATTTCTAGATCGCTAAACTTCTTCGTGATCTCTAAGTTAGCTTGCATAATGATAAACTGAGACGGATCAACTATAGGTTCCTCATTTCCTCTCAAGAAAGAAACTAGATCAGCGTTGTGTTTATCATACACTTGTAATATTTCTTTGACACTAGGTCCTATTATTTTTTTATCTGTCTGATGGCAAGAAGCACAGTTTCCTTTTCCTTTAAAGATGTCTTCACCTAGTTTGATTTTTTCAGACATAGTCATTTCGGCTACTTCTCCTCTCTCTGATTCGTACACAGCTTCAGGTTGTGTTTTATCATCCTTACCGCCACATGCTACTACACTAATAGTAGCAAGAAGTAGCAAACTAGTTTTTATAATTTTTGTCATTGTTGTTGTTTATTTATTTCCATCAAAAATAGAGAAACAAAATGAACATTATAGTATACAAAACAGTCCTTTTAGTGCAATAAACGGACAAATAACATTTAGTAGTCTCTATATCGTTTAGTCAAAATCAATAAAATCATCTATCGTCAGGTAGTAATCTAATGCCATGATGAGCTCTTCTACCGTCACTGTGGGTTTCTGGCTCACTGCTAAGTCTACTACATCTTGTATATCTTCGTCAGAGCACAGATACCACATATCTAGTTCTGTAACAGCGTCTGGATATATCTCTTCATCATCCTCTGTCACCTCAACAGGATCACCAACATAAATCTCTAATTCTACATCTGCCTCATCTTCTACAGCATAAATAGCATACTGATAGGCTGGATCATACTCCGTAGTTCTTTCTTTTCGATCTTTAACAAGTAAGATAAACTCTGCTAATCGATATGTTTTATTTTTAAAATCAGGCGTCATATATTCTATAATTTTACTAGTGGATAAAGTTAAAACACTTCTTACTACTATTTAGAAAAAAAGTTATCAATAGCTTATAATGAAAAAAGCTCGTTGACAAAATCAACGAGCTTCTTTTATTTATAGTACTTATTCTAACTATTTATTCAATAAAATAGACGCTTCTTTAGCGAAGTATGTTGAGATAATACTTGCTCCAGCGCGTTTGATACAAGTTAATTGTTCCATCATTATCTGATCGTGATCAAGCCACCCTCTCTCTGATGCAGCCTTTACCATAGCGTACTCACCAGATACTTGGTACACAGCTACAGGCACATTCACAGCGTCTTTCACTTCACGTACGATATCTAAATAAGCCATACCAGGTTTTACCATAAGGATATCTGCTCCTTCTTCTACATCGTATAACGCCTCTTTCACAGCCTCAATACGATTAGCATAGTCCATCTGGTATGTTTTTTTGTCTTTTGGTATCTCTACATCTGCTCTCGGTGCGCTGTCTAGTGCATCGCGGAATGGTCCGTAGAATGCAGATGCATACTTAGCAGAATAACTCATGATACCTACATTCGTAAATCCTGATTGGTCTAATGCTTCACGCATACGTAAGATACGTCCGTCCATCATATCACTAGGTGCTACGAAGTCTGCTCCTGCCTCTGCATGAGATACGCTCATCTTCGTCAGTGCATCTACTGTAGGGTCATTCACTACTACTCCATTCTCTATAATACCATCATGTCCGTATATAGAATATGGGTCTAATGCTACGTCTGGCATTACGATCATACCTGGACATGCATCTTTTATCGCTTTGATAGCAGTCTGCATTAATCCATTAGGATTCCATGCTTCTGTACCTGCATTGTCTTTTAAATGATCACTTACTTTTACATAGATATTCACTGCGCGAATACCTAATGCATAAAGCTCTTTTACTTCCTTTACTGTCAAATCCACAGAACGTCTAAACATACCTGGCATCGAAGGAATAGCTTCTTGTACATTAGTCCCTTCTGCTATAAACATAGGGAACATAAAATCTTGTGGAGTCACGATAGTCTCTCTTACCAAACTACGAATAGACTCATTTGTTCTTAATCTTCTACCTCTTTGTAATGGAAACATAATTATTTTTGGTTTACGGTGAACGGTTTACAGTTTACAGTTGCTCTCGACATCTATAAACAGAACGTTGACCTGTGTTCTTATTTTAGTTTACGGTGAACGGTTTACAGTTTACAGTTGCTTTCTACATCTATAAACAGACCGTTGACCTATGTTCTTATTTTGGTTTACGGTGAACGGTATACAGTTTACAGTTGCTCTCGACACCTATAAACAGACCGTTGACCTATGTTCTTATTTTGGTTTATGGTGAACTGTTTACAGTTTACAGTTGCTCTCGACATCTATAAACAGAACGTTGACCTGTGTTCTTATTTTGATTTACGGTGAACGGTATACAGCTTACAGCAAGCGGTTTACAGTTTACAGTTAAATGTACCCGATAATTCTATTAATGTTCTATTTATAGAATAAACAATATTATAGTTTACTTTTTACTATCCATTGTTTCTCTTATTCTTTTAATCAACACTACAAGCATCTTTTTAATACTTACAATATCATTCTGAACTGAGTAAAAATCATTCTCATTCAAGTAACCTAAGTCTTTTGATAAAAATATTAAATACTCAACTTCATGTGCTGAACCTGAGGCGATATATAGATATCTAACAAGTTCTTTTTGTGTATCCTTACCACATCCTTCTGCGATATTGGTAGGAATTGATACTACTGCCCTTCTTATCTGATCTATTAAATTTCTTTCCTCATACTTAGGATATAAATTTAATAATGGATAGATCTTTAATACCAATTCATGGCTCAGTTTCCAAACATTATAATTTCGATAGTCTATCATATAATTCATGGTTATTTATAGTACCATAAATTGCAACAACAAACATTCCATTATACACAAAATCTAATAACTTAATAATTTGTTTATATAACTAATTATCTCTATTAAGTAGTTTTATACTGTAAACTGTTAACCGTGAACTGTAAACTATTTCATCCAATCAACAGGATTAGCTAATACCTTCAACAGCTTTTCTTCCCAACTGTTTTCTTCTGGATGGTGGTCATATACCCATTGTACATGTGGTGGCAAACTCATTAGGATAGATTCGATACGTCCATTGGTTTTTAGGCCAAATAGAGTTCCTTTATCATGAACAAGATTAAACTCTACGTATCTACCTCTTCTGATTTCTTGCCATGTACGGTGCTCATTGCTATAAGGGGTATCCATACGACGTTCTACGATAGGTGCATAAGCTTCTAAGAAGCTATCTCCTACTTCGGTTACGAAGTCATACCACTGTTGCATAGACATTTCTTCTGTTACTTCTAAGCGGTCAAAGAATAATCCTCCGATACCACGTGCCTCTTCTCTATGTGCATTCCAAAAATATTCATCACATTGCTTTTTATACAATGGATAAAACGCTGGATTATGTTTATCACAAGCTGTCTTACATACAGTATGAAAATGCGTAGCATCCTCATCGAATAGGTAATAAGGTGTAAGGTCTTGTCCTCCACCAAACCAAGAACGCACTACTGTACCTTCTTTGTCATACATTTCAAAATAACGCCAGTTAGCATGTACTGTAGGTACCATAGGACTCTTCGGGTGAATCACTAACGATAGTCCACAAGCGAAGAAATCTACATCTCCTACATTAAAGTACTTTTGCATCGCTACTGGTAATGGTCCGTGTACGGCAGAGATATTCACTCCTCCTTTTTCGAATACTGCTCCATTCTCGATTACGCGTGTGCGACCTCCACCACCTTCAGGACGTTCCCAAAGGTCTTCTTGGAATTTTGCCTTTCCATCTATATCTTCAAGTCCTTTTGTAATGGTATCTTGAAGCTGTTGTATATATTGATAAAATTGTTCTTTCATATTATAAATAGTACATATCCTCTCTCTGTCAGGATACTCATCATTAAAAAAACTATTGTTCCGTAGTTCAGCCAATACATTATATTACACCTCTCTACCTTATCTTTAAATAAACAATAGTAAGCAGACTCCTCTAGTCCTACATATCACTATCATAGTGTGTATGATACCTCAACCTGTTTCTGCTGTAAATAGTGATCTCTTAAAGACGACTAATCTTAGTCATGATATTAAATGAGAATGCTTTACTCTCATCTTGGATATATTGATAGACAGCCTTTGCTTTTGCTTTTAATGAAGGCTCTTGAGAAGACCACTTCACTAATAGATCTGTGAACTCTTCCATCTTATCCCAAGGGAAGTTGAATTTATGTAAGTGCAAGGCTAGGTCCTTACCCTCTGTTATCAACAGTTGTTCATAACTCAGGCCTATCTTTTGAAGCTCTACGTCTAGATCTTCTATAAATTTCTTGTCCTCTGGTGTAAATCCAATAGAAGACAACTTCTGAACAATAGACTCTATACGTCTTTCTTCTTCACTTTTTGTTCCTTTGTTTAACATAGGTCAAATGATATAGTAAAACAAAAAAGCCTACGTCGTACTTCGGCAGGCTTTTCTGTCAATATTTTACTTGTGTTCGTATTCTTTTACCGCTTCGATAAATGCTTTTGCATGATCTACTGGGATATGAGGTAAGATACCGTGACCTAAGTTCACTATATACTTATCTTTACCGAAAGCATCGATCATCTCGTGTACCATTTTCTTAATAGTAGGGATCGGAGACATTAGACGGCTTGGGTCAAAGTTACCTTGTAATGTGATATCTCCTCCTGTGAATAGACGAGCGTTCTGTGGGCTACAAGTCCAGTCTACTCCTAATGCAGAAGCTTTTGACTTCGCCATCTCAGGTAATGCAAACCAACATCCTTTTCCAAATACGATAACTGGAGTGATATCAGCTAATGCTTCTACTATTTGGTTAATATACTGCCATGAAAACTCTTGATAATCTACTGGAGATAACATTCCTCCCCATGAATCGAATATTTGTACTGCATTTACACCTGCTTTTACCTTTTCTTTAAGGTATAAAATAGTTGTATCTGTAATCTTTTGTAATAACGTATGTGCAGCTACTGGGTCAGAAAAACAGAAGCCTTTCGCTAAATCAAAGCTCTTAGAACCTTTTCCTTCTACTGCATAACAAAAGATAGTCCAAGGTGAACCAGCGAATCCAATCAATGGTACTTCATCGTTTAACATCTCTTTCGTTACTTTAATAGCATCCATTACATATCCTAATGTCTCTTCGATATTAGGTACGATAACTTGCTCTACATCTTTAGCAGAACGGATAGGATTAGGTACCCATGGCCCTACTCCTGGTCTCATCTCTACATCAATGTTCATAGCTTGCGGTACGACTAAAATATCTGAGAATAAAATAGCAGCATCTGGTTTTACAATACGAATCGGTTGTACTGTAATCTCAGCTGCGATTTCTGGCATTCTACAACGTGTAAAAAAATCATACTTATCTCTTAATTCGCGAAACTCTGGTAAGTATCTACCTGCTTGACGCATCATCCATACAGGTGGTCTCTCTACTGTTTCACCTTTTAACGCTCTTAAGAATAAATCATTTTTAATCATTTCTATTCGATTTTAATACGTCAATTTTTAGCTGACTCTATTTATAATAATCCACACAAGCTTGTAATGTAGCTTCCACTGTAGGTTGCTTCGCTATTACAATATTCTGTGTAACTCCTTTTAATGGTTCTGCTGTAGTATCTCCTATACAGAAGCACACTTCTGTCGTGATGCTGTTCTGCTGAAGATAACTCTCTATCGCTGAAGGACTGTAAAAGCACAATCCATCTACTTTATATTCATTCTTTATAGGATTAAGCACAGTCTGATATACTGTGAACTCATTAAAGACCATACCATTTGCTCTAAAAGCATCTGGCAATAGATCTCTTCTGATACTTCCGCTAAAGAATGTTATATTTCTATCTTTATAGTCTTGAACAATGATAGGAGCTAATTCTTTTGCATAATGTGCCCAAGCCTTAACTTCCCAACCGTTCTCCTCCAACAATTCTTTTGTTTTTATCCCCACACATAGCGCTGGTTTCTTATTCAGAACTTCTCTATATCCCTGACTAATCACACTCTTCACTGCATTCTGACTCGTAAACAATACATACTCATGTACAGCATCCAAGTCGAATACTAAGTGTTCTGTCAAGATATAATCTTGTTCTACTAAATGCACCTTCCCTAAAGCTACAGCATCTAGTACACTCGCTTTAATCTTACGTGTAGATAAAATAGTTGGATTAAAAGACATTTTATTTTTTTAATTGTTGACGTAGTGTTTCCATTAATTCACTACCACCATTCTCAAGAATTTCTTTAGCTGCAAAGAATCCAAGCTTCTTCCACTCTGCGATATCCACTACTTTGTTCACTTCGAACTTCTGTTGACCATCTAAAGAGAATAATACCCCTTTAAAATTAATCGTGTCATCGTGATCATTATAAGTAGCTAAAGCACCGATAGGAGCTGTACATCCACCTTCTAATGTTCTTAAGAACTGTCTTTCTATATAAGTAGTCATCTCTGTTTCATAATCATTTAACTGAGCTACTGCGTCTAAAGCATGATTATCATCTGCATTTACGACTACTACCATAGCTCCCTGTGCAGGTGCTGGTATCATCCAGTCAAGATTAATGAAGTTCGATGGTTTCTTTTTAATACGATCTAAACCAGCTGAAGCGAAGATTGCTCCATTCCAATCGCTGTTTTGTAGTTTTTCCATACGAGTATTTACATTTCCTCGTAGGTCAACTGTTGTATGCTTTGGGAAACGGTTTAACCATTGAGCTTTACGTCTTAAACTTCCTGTAGCTACTACTGCCTCAACCTCTTCTGACATAAAAGATGTATCTCCTTTATGTAATAAGATATCTACAGTATTAGCACGTTTAAGTACTGCTCCCTGTACGATTCCTTGTGGTAGAGCTGTTGGTACATCTTTCATAGAATGTACTGCGATATCTACCTCTTTTTTTATCATTGCCACATCTAGAGTCTTAGTAAAGATTCCTGTGATTCCCATCTCATATAATGGCTTGTCCAATACTAGATCTCCTGTAGATTTAACAGGTACTAACTCTGTTTTGTACCCTAATTTCTGAAGAGATTGTTCTACTGTTTTTGCTTGCCACATTGCTAGTTCACTATCACGTGTACCTATACGAATAATTCTACCCATTTTAATTTGATTCTATATGAAACACTTTTTCTATCCATTCTATACTCTGATCCACTACTGTATCTTCATGACGAAGATGGTTTGCAAAGTGCGTAGTGATCTTCTGTATGATGCGCATACTGATTAATTCAGCCTGCTCAGAATCAAAGTTATCATATTTCTTTTTATGATAATCTAATTCCCCATCTTTTATCTGCTCTAGCTTAGATTTAAGAGCATGTATAGTAGGTGCGAATTTTCTCATCTTCGTCCAAGCGATAAACTCAGACATGATCTCTTCTATAATTTCTTCTGCTTGTGGAATGAACTCTCTTCTTCTCTCGATCGTCTTATCTGTCATTTGAGATAAATAATCAAGGTGTATTAATTCTACTCCTTCTATCTCAGTCACATCATCACTCACGTTCTTAGGAATAGACAAATCTAAAATAACAAGAGGTTTTGTCAAGTTAAGCAACGCCTTATCTACTGTAGGTTTCTGTGCACCAGTCGCTACGATAAGCACATCTGATTTGCGTATTTCTGCTTGTAAATCTGCATAATCCTTTACGATAAGATTAAATTTACCTGCTACTTCTAACGCTTTCTCTTTTGTTCTATTAATAAGTGTAATATGATCATTCTTAGTATGCTTCACTAAGTTTTCACATGTATTTCTACCAATTTTACCTGTTCCGAATAACAAGATATTCTTATTAGATATATCTTCTACATGATCCATAATATATTGTACAGAAGCAAATGATACAGAAGTAGCTCCAGAACTAAGCTCAGTCTCATTCTTGATACGTTTACTTGCTTGGATTACAGCATTGACTAATCTCTCGAAGTAATTCGTTGTCAGTTCTTTCTCCTTCGCTAAGTAGAAAGCATTCTTAATCTGACTGATAATTTCAAAATCACCTAATATCTGACTATCTAGTCCTGTTCCAACGCGGAATAAGTGTTCTATAGCCTCCTTAGTCTTATATACATAAGCCACATTGCGGAAGTCATCCACTGTACCATTACTGTTATCACATAATAATTTAATCAGTTCGAAAGGGTGTTGTGCGAAACCAAATATCTCCGTTCTATTACATGTAGAAATCACGATTAAACTCTCGATTCCTTCATTTTTAGCTTGAGTTAATAAATTGTCTTTGGCCTCATCACTTAGACTAAACTTACCGCGCATTTCAGCGTCCGCTTTCTTATAACTTAATCCCACTGCATAAAAAGTCGCAGGTTTAGTCTTATCTATTTTGTCCATACCACAGAGTTAATTCAAAAAAGTAAACAAATTTAAGATTAAAGAATCGACAAAAGTAACGCTAGAAGGACTATTTATATCGCTAAGGGATTTCTCAAAAAAAAAGCATTGCATTTCATTATAATACAGTACATTTGCAACAATGACAAGGGTTAAAAGACACTCTATATAGAATCATTCTAAATAAAAAGTAACTAGATAAGTTTCTAACTTAAGTTTAAAAAGTATCGCTATGAGTCCTACGGAAGAAATAATAATTGATGATAATTTTTCGATATTAAGATTCGAAAACAACTTGACAGAGAACATAACATTTCAACGAGAAATGGGAACAGATGTTATCCAATTTTACTTTGGTCTAAAAGGGTCTGCCAAATTTGTATTCAATCAAGGAGCATATTCTCTTCCGCTTAATGAAGAAAAATTCTTGATCCTTTACAATCCTCAAAAACAGCTTCCTGTACACTTAGAGATATCTCCTAATACATGGGTCATAAGTGTTTTAATTTCTATTAAGAAGTTCCATGCTCTTTTTTCAACAGAAGCAGAGTTCATCGGTTTCTTAACTGGTGAAAACAGAGACAAGAAGTATTACTCTGAAGAAGAAATTACTCCTTCTATGGCTATAGTCCTAAATCAGCTATTTAACTTCTATATGAACTCAACTATCAAGAAGTTATACTACACTGGTAAGACATACGAGTTACTTAGTTTACTATTTAATCAGAATGAAGATCAAAACATAGAGAATTGCCCATTCTTATCTGATGAAGACGATGTCGTTAAAATCAAAAAAGCGAAAGATATCATCATCAGTAAAATGGCAGAACCACCTACACTTCAAGAGTTAGCAGACTCAGTAGGTATTAACATTAAAAAACTAAAAATGGGCTTTAAGCAGATTTACGGTGACTCTGTATTCAGCTTCTTGTTTGACTATAAGATGGAATACGCACGTAAGCTCTTAGACAACGGCAGTTATAATGTAAACGAAGTAGGACTAAAGATTGGTTATAGTTCTGCTAGTCACTTTATTGCTGCCTTTAAAAAGAAGTTTGGCACTACACCAAAAAAATACTTAATGTCTCTCAACACAAATAATTAACAACATGCAAGGTATATTATTAGTTAACCTAGGCTCACCTAAAAGCCCTACAGCAAAAGACGTAAAACCATACTTAGGAGAATTCTTAATGGATGAAAGAGTAATAGACATGCCATACATCCTAAGAAGTTTATTAGTTAAAGGAATCATACTGAATACTAGACCAAAGAAATCAGCAGAAGCTTATTCTAAAATATGGTGGAAAGAAGGTTCACCACTAATCGTAATTTCTGAAAGACAACAAAAGAAAGTACAAGCAAAAGTGGACATACCAGTAGCATTAGCTATGAGATATGGAGAACCCTCTATCCAAACAGGTTTACAAGAATTAAAAGACAAAGGTATAGATGATGTACTAATGATCCCTCTTTACCCTCAGTTTGCCATGGCAACTACAGAGACTATTAATGTATTAGCAGAAGAAGTAAGACAGAAATACTTTCCTCAAATGAAAGTTACGAGCTTCCCAGCTTTCTACAACAAGAAAGAATATGTAGATGCTCTAGCTCATACTATACAAGGTCATCTAGAAGGGTATGACTATGACCATATCGTATTCTCTTATCACGGGGTACCTGAACGACATATCCGCAAATCAGATGTAACGAAGGGACACTGTACTATAGACGGCTCTTGCTGTCAAACAGCTTCTAAAGCACATGAGTTCTGCTATAGACACCAATGTTTAGAAACAACAAGACAAGTAGTAGAGAAATTAAACATCCCTGCTGATAAATACACTAACTCATTCCAATCTAGATTAGGAATGGACAAATGGCTACAACCTCCAACTGATGCTACTGTAAATGGATTAGCTGAGAAAGGCATTAAAAAGCTAGCAGTAGTTACTCCTGCCTTTGTAGCCGACTGTCTTGAAACACTAGAAGAAATAGGCATGGAAGCACATGACGAATTCTTAAAACACGGAGGAGAAGAGTTTAGAACAATCCCTTGTATGAATGATGATGACATGTGGATAGATGCAATGGTTACTTGGATTAAAGAATGGCAAAACAAATAATAGCATGTTATACCTATATCTAAAAGCTCTACATATTATTTTTATAGTATGCTGGTTTGCAGGACTATTCTATATCGTACGTCTATTTGTATATTACTCCGAGACGAAGGATATGCCTGAAGTACAATCCAACATCCTAAGAGATCAATACACCATCATGACTAATCGCCTGTGGAACATCATCACATGGCCTGCGGCAGTATTGGCAACTATTTTTGGAATATGGATGCTGATAGCAATACCTGCTTGGTTAAGTCAACCTTGGATGCATGTAAAACTATTATTTGTAGTAGCATTAATTGCTTATCATCTAAAATGCCATCAGTTCGTCAAACAAATCAACAATAGAACGATGACTAAAACATCTTCCTTTTTTAGAATTTGGAATGAAGGAGCAACCTTGATTTTATTTTCTGTAGTATTTTTAGTAATTTTAAAAAGTACTTTTAATTGGATATTTGGAGTTGTAGGTCTAGTAGGATTATCAATACTATTAATGCTAGGAATACGCTTATACAAACGAATTCGCGATAGCAGAAAATAATGAAAGATGACTTTATATTAAAGAACTTTTCTCTGAGAAATAGAATATTTTTCTCACTTATATTTTTGAGTATTATCTCATCTGTATTGATATCAGCTGTATCAGTGTATCAATTCAGAGAAGAAGCACGTACTTATCATCAATATAGACTAGAAAGGACAGAAAACTCTATCAACGAGAATATAAACTACATCTTAACAACCTCAGAATACCCTCTAACAACAGAGAATATCCCTCGCATTTTTAGAGATAAAATACATGAGCTAGCAGCCATACACAATACAGAGATCAATATACACGATCTACAAGGACACCTCTTGATTACCTCAAGAGGTACCTTTTCTGTAGATAGCATCTCTAAAAACATCTCTCCTTTAGTTTTAAAGACAATACAGTCCTCTCCAAACAAACGCTTTGTAGATATAAAAACGGTAGATAGCAACCGTATACGTATCGCATATAGCTTCTTAAAGGATTTAAAGTACAAACCCCTAGGTATACTTAAAATACCGTATGAGGAGAAAACAGAGTTTTACGAGAACGAGATTCAGAACTTCATGGTTAAATTTGGACAAGTATATATCATTATGCTAATTATGTCTATCGCTATCTCTTACTTCTTATCAAACTATATCACCCAAAGCCTAAACAATATCAGTGTCAAGATTACAAGCACCAAGTTTGGGCAAAAAAATGAAAAGATCGATTCTACTAACACAAGCAAGGAGATTTCGGCTCTTATCACTGCATATAACGATATGGTGGAGAAACTCGATGATTCGTACGAAAAACTAGCTCAAACAGAAAGAGAGCAAGCTTGGAGAGAAATGGCTAAGCAAGTTGCACACGAAATAAAGAATCCTCTTACTCCAATGCGTCTGACTGTTCAAAGCTTTGAAAGAAGATTTGATCCTAATGATCCAGAAATCAAAACAAAATTAAAAGACTTCTCTCAAGTATTAATACAACAGATAGATACGATGACTTCTGTTGCAACAGCTTTCTCTAGCTTTGCTGCAATGCCTGCTCAGCAAGACGAAACTCTTGACATTGTCAATACTGTAAAATTAACACTTGACATCTTTAATGAAGACTATATCTGGTTCGAAAGCACCGATCAGGAGATCATCTCTAAAATAGATAGAACACAACTAATCAGAATTATTACTAACTTAGTCAAAAATGCAATACAAGCTATCCCATCTGAGCAGAAGAGCCCACAAATAAAAGTGAGTATATCTAGAACAGAAGAAAGCGCAATCATCAAAGTAGCTGATAACGGAACAGGTATAAAGCAAGAAGATCTAAACAAAATATTCCAACCTAAGTTCACTACCAAAACAAGTGGCATGGGATTAGGATTGGGAATCATAAAAAACATAATTACAAATTACAACGGTACAATAGTCTTCGAAACAGAAGAAGGTCTTGGCACCACATTTATTGTTACCTTGCCTATTATAAATAATTAATCAAATAAAAGATATTATGGATTTTGAAAATATTCTAGTAGAAAAAGAAGGAAGTCTGGCCATTATAACCATTAATAGACCAACTAAATTAAACGCTTTAAACAAGCCAACAATTGAAGAGCTTCACCAAGCCCTTAAACACTTTGAAAAAGACCGTGAAACACGTGTTATCATCCTTACTGGAAGTGGAGAAAAAGCTTTCGTTGCAGGTGCTGACATTAAAGAATTCTCTAGCTTCAACACTAGTGAAGGTTCACAGTTAGCTGCCAAAGGACAAGAGCTTCTATTCGACTATGTTCAAAATTACAACAAACCAGTAATCGCTGCTGTTAATGGATTTGCCCTAGGAGGTGGATTAGAGTTAGCGATGTCAGCACACTTCAGAATAGCTTCTAATAACGCTAAAATGGGACTTCCAGAAGTAACACTTGGACTAATCCCAGGATATGGCGGAACACAACGCTTACCTCAACTTATTGGAAAAGGAAGAGCAATGGAGCTAATCATGACTGCAGAGATGATAACAGCTGATAAAGCTCTATCTTATGGATTAGTGAACCACGTTGTAGAGCAAGAAGAACTATTAGCATTCACAAAGAAAATAGCGAACAAAATAGCTTCTAACTCTGCTTCTGCAATTGGAAGAGCAATAAAATCTATTAATGCTAACTTTAAAGATGGTGTAAACGGATACCACGAAGAAATCAAGAACTTCGGAGAATGCTTCGAAACAGAAGACTTCACAGAAGGAACTACTGCTTTCTTAGAAAAAAGAAAACCTGAATTCAAAGGTCAAAACTAATAACAAAAAAAGGTCAGAGCGTGCTCTGACCTTTCTTATTTCAATTCCTTATTCTTGAAATAAAAAAACCTCTTGAATGATCAAGAGGTTTTTTGTTGGCCTACTAGGACTCGAACCTAGAACGACTGAACCAAAATCAGCTGTGTTACCATTACACCATAGGCCAGTACCATTTCATTACTTTGGCATAATTACTTCAGTAATGCGGATGCAAAATTAGCACATTTTTTGATTCTTCCAAATATAAAATGTCTTTTTTAATCACTCTCAGCCCCCTATTTTGCTAAGATACTCATAGTCAAGAGAGAGTATTGATAATTTTAACATTTTATTTTTACGTACAATTAAAATAAAAAAAGCCTCTTGAAAAATCAAGAGGCTTTTCTGTTGGCCTACTAGGACTCGAACCTAGAACGACTGAACCAAAATCAGCTGTGTTACCATTACACCATAGGCCAATACCTTTTTTACATACCGTAAAGCGTAATTACTTCATCAATGCGGATGCAAAAGTATAACTATTTTTATAATCTCCAAACTTTTCTATCAAAAAAATTAATTTTTTCTAATTCCTTCACGCAACACAAAAAAAATCTTTTCTTTGTATATACAATCTGAAAAAATATCTAGTAATTACAAATATGTTGACATTCAATTACAAGAAGTGGAATGTTATAGGTGGATGGCTATGTTTTGCCATTGCCCTATTGACTTATACACTAACAGTAGAGCCTACAGTAAGCTTTTGGGATCCAGGAGAATATATTGCTACCTCTGCTAAACTACAAGTAGGACACCCTCCAGGGGCTCCTTTTTATCAAATGTTAGGAGCTTTCTTCTCGATGTTTGCTACCTCTCCAGATAAAGTTGCCCTAATGGTAAACATGGTTGCTGTTATTTCCAGCGCGTTTACCATTCTTTTTATGTTCTGGACATTATCTAATTTACTTAAGAAAATCGTCGTTGCGAAAAGTGAGTGGACGAATATCAATGCTATCGTTGTTTTAGGTAGTGCTGCTGTTGGTTCATTAGCCTTTTCATTCACAGATAGTTTTTGGTTTAACGCTGTAGAGTCTGAAGTATATGCTTCTGCGATGCTTCTGACATCACTTCTATTGTACTTAGGTGTGAGATGGTATGATGATATCAACACTCCTAAAGGTAATCGTTGGCTATTATTGATAGGGTTAGTTATCGGAGCTTCTTTTGGAGTCCACCTAATGGCTTTATTAACAGTTCCATCTATCGCATTACTATACTTCTTTAAAAGATATCAAAAAGTAACTATCAAAAACTTTATCATAGCCAATATAGCGGCTGTAGGAGTTTTATTCTTCCTTTTTGCTTTCTTATTCCCTAAGACCTTAGCCTTATTTGGTAAGACAGAGATCTTTATGGTAAACTCGATAGGAATGCCATTTAACAGTGGAACTATATTTGCCTTCTTATTGATTGTTGCCTTCTTTGTATTCGGGTTGAGATATACAGAGAAGAAAAACAAGATAATGGCGAACACCCTTATTCTAACACTTCTTTTTGTATTTGTTGGATTGACGAGTTGGATAATGTTACCTATCCGAGCTAATGCAAAAGTAGTAATCAATGAGAACACACCTTCTGATGCTTCTGAGCTATTAGCATACTACCAACGTGAACAGTATGGAGAAGAAAGTATCTATTACGATTCTTACTTCACTAAAAAATATGTAGGATTAGACAAAAACAATCCCTGGAAAGACGAAAAACCAAACTACGAAAGAAACTACCAAACAGGTAAGTATGAAATCGTAAACGAATATAAAAACGCAGGACAAAACTTCGATAGTACTCATAAAGGATTCCTTCCTAGACTGTGGAGCACAGACAAGAACCACCGTGTCAACTATATGCGTTATACTAAACCTTTAGACTTCAGAGTATCTTCTCAATATGCTGGAACAAAAGAGTTAGAAGAATTAGTATCTGGAGTAAAACAAGGTCTCGCTAGTGGAGAAATTGATTATGATGGACTTGACAAGTTCCTAGATCAATATGGAGAATACCTAGAAATCGAAGTACCTTCATTCTCTAGTAATATCGGTTTTATGTTTGAGTACCAATTCGGATATATGTTCTGGCGTTACCTGATGTGGAACTTTGCAGGAAGACAAGATGATGTACAAGGTCAAGGTGACTTACAACACGGTAACTGGATTAGTGGTATCAAATTCTTAGACGAAATACGTTTAGGTTCTCAAGATAACTTACCTTCAGATACATTAGAAAACAAAGGTAGAAACACTTATTTCTTCTTACCTTTTATACTTGGGCTTATCGGTATTGTATTCCACTATCGTAAAGACCCTAAGATGTTCTGGGTATTGTTAGTGTTATTCCTATTTACAAGTTTTGCACTTAAAATATTCTTGAATGAACGTCCATTCGAACCGCGTGAACGTGACTATGCTGTAGTACCAGCATTCTATGTATTCGCGATGTGGATTGGATTCGGAGTATATGCTATCTTCGACGGTCTTAAAAAATATGTACAACCAAAAATAGCTGGTCCAGCTGTTCTAGTTGTATCATTATTTGCAGCTCCTGTATTATTAGCACAACAAAACTGGGATGACCACGACCGTTCAGATCGTTATACAGCCCTTGCTAACGCTAGAGCATACTTAGATTCATGTGATCCGAATGCTATCTTATTTACTATTGGAGATAACGATACATTCCCACTGTGGTATCTACAAGATGTAGAAGGATACAGAACAGACGTAAGAGTTGTATGTACGAGTTTACTTCCATTAGACTGGTATATTGACCAGATGAGAGCAAAAGCGTATGACTCAGAGCCTCTACCTATCTCATTCACACATGATCAATATGTAGGTAATAAAAGAGATGCTATCATCGTAAACAAGATGATTGAAGAAAGAATAGACATCAACTCTCTTCTTAACTTCATTAAATCTGATGACGATAGAACGAAGATTAAAACAGAGGCAGGAACTACATTGTATATCGCTCCTACTAATCAAATCAGAATACCGGTAGATAGTGCTAATGTAGCGAAACACAATATCGTATCTCCTCACTTAAGAAAAGATATATTACCTTATCTAGACGTTAACATTACTGACCAGGCTATCTATAAGCACCGCCTTATCATGTTAGATATAGTAGCAAATAATAACTGGGAACGACCTATATACTTCTCTGGAGGTAGCTGGGGAGATGATGATTTCATCTGGATGAAAGATTACTTACAGTTAAGTGGTTTAGTATATAAACTAGTTCCTCTGAAATCTGATACAGAGAGTTCTCATGCACTAGATAGAGGTTCTATAGACGCAGATAGAATGTACGATATCGTAACGAAGTGGTACTGGGGTAATATGGGAAGTGATAAGATATATCACGATCCTCAGACTAGACGTAATGCACTGAGCTACCGTATCAACCTTGCTCGATTGATGGAACAACTATTAATAGAGGGGAAAGATGAGAAAGCGAAGAAAGTTATTGATATAGCGATGACGAATATGCCTATCAAATACTATGGTTTATACGAAGTTGTACATCCATTCGTAGAAGGTTCTTATAAAGTTGGCGAAAAAGAAAATGCTCGTCAAATGGCTAAAGAATTAATTCAAAAATCTCAAGAATCGCTTACTTACTATAAAGGCCTTGAGATAAATGATATCGAATACTATGCTAGAGAGATTATTACTGAAATAGAAATATGGCGCTCTCTGTTACAAATAATAGAAGAAGAAGACCCTAGCTACTACGCTAGTCTAGTACCAGACTTCAATACATATAATGGCTATTTTAAATACTTTAAAAGAGCTAACTTATAGTTTAAAAGGCGATAGAAATAAATCTATCGCCTTTTCTTTTTACCTTTGCATTACTTTAAAATAAAGCAGATATACGATGATCGAGAATAAAAATCAATCTAAGACAGATATTGGACATTTAGGTGAGTTTGGATTAATAGAACATTTAACACAAAACTTTACAATAGAAAACGAGAGTACAACTAAAGGCATCGGAGATGACGCTGCAGTATTGTCTTTTGGAGAAGATAAAGTAGTTGTTTCTACAGATTTATTAATCGAAGGAGTGCACTTTGACCTTGCATACTCTCCTCTTAAGCATTTAGGATATAAAGCCGTGGTAGTTAACCTATCCGATATCTGTGCGATGAATGCCATCCCTACACAGATTACAGTATCTATCGCAGTATCTAATCGTTTTCCTCTAGAAGCTCTAGATGAGTTATACGAAGGTATCGCCTTAGCGTGTAAGTATTATAAAGTAGACTTAGTAGGCGGAGACACTACCTCATCACAAAAAGGGTTGATTATAAGCGTGACCGCTATTGGTAAAGCTAAAGAAGAAGAATTAGTATACCGCAGTGGAGCGAATGACAACGACTTATTAGTGGTAACAGGAGATATAGGATCTGCTTATATGGGATTGCAAATCCTAGAGCGTGAGAAACAAGTATTCTTAGTAAACCCTAATAATCAGCCTGATTTATCTATCTACGAATACATCATCGAAAGACAATTAAAGCCAGAGGCAAGAACAGATATCAAACAGCTATTAGCAGATCTAGGTGTAAAACCAACAGCGATGATAGACATCTCTGATGGATTGTCTTCTGAGATTATGCATATATGCAAAAGTTCTAAAGTAGGATGTAATCTATATGAAGAGAAACTTCCATTAGACCCTCAGTTTATGAACACTTGCGAAGAGTTTAATATCGATGCTACTACGATGGCTATCAATGGTGGAGAAGATTATGAACTGTTATTTACTATTAAAATGGAAGACTTTGACAAAATCAAGGGGAATCCAAACTTAACAGTGATAGGTCACACAACACAAGAGAGTGAAGGTATTCATCTTATCTCAAGAGCAAACACTAAAATCCCTTTAAAATCAAGAGGATGGAATCCTTTAGAAAACAAAGACGAAGAATAATAACTATTATAAAAGGTAATTTCTAACTAGAGATTACCTTTTTCTTTTTACCCCCTTCTCCATTCTCCCTCCACATTCCCTTCACACCTCCTCTAGACTAATTTTACATCTTAGCTAACTACCTATATTATCCCTCCATAATAACTCCGTTGTTTTGTATAAAATAACGGACTTAATACGGACTCACTACGGACTCACTACGGACTCACTACGGACTCAAATGCAATAAATCTCAATGCTGATTAAAGCCGTTTAGCTATCAGAGAAGGCCTGTTCTACTTAACGAGAATAGTATAAAAAATCCCAATTGAATACCTTGTAACCTCTTTTATCTTATTTATTTACAATCAGAATCAACCAAAATTATTGTAAAAAAATAATATTTCTGCCATAGTGTAGTAAAAAATTAAATTATCAATAAATATTATTTATATATCACACATTTAATTATATTTACGAATACCAAAAACTAAAAATATAATGAATAAAACGTATCAATTAAAAGTGAATGCTGATACTGTTTTTGAAAGTGAAGATTTACTACAAGGAGACATCAATGTATCTCGTGTAAATGAATCTACATATCACGTACTCAAAAACAACAGATCTTATGACGTGGAAATACTTGAGAACCACTTTACAGACAAAAACTATACTGTAAATGTCAACGGAAATAACTATTCTGTTAATATCCAAACCGAACTCGATAAGCTAATCAATCAATTAGGCTTCTCCTTAAACTCTACTAAGCAGGTTAATTCTATCAAGGCTCCTATGCCTGGTCTTATCCTAGATATTTTGGTAACTGTAGGGCAAGAAGTAGCTGAGAATGACAACTTATTAATCTTAGAAGCTATGAAGATGGAGAACAACTTATCTTCTCCTAGAGCTGGGATTATTAAGTCTATCAACGTGACTAAAGGTGCCACTGTTGATAAAGGATTAGTGTTAATTGAATTCGAATAAAGATGAAAAAAATATTAGTTGCCAACCGTGGCGAAATAGCTGTACGTATTATGACTACAGCTAAAAAAATGGGTATTAAGACAGTAGCTGTGTACTCTACTGTTGATCGTAATGCTCCACACGTACGTATGGCTGATGAAGCTGTATGTATCGGAGAGGCTCCTTCTAACCAATCTTATTTATTAGGTGATAAAATATTAGAAGTAGCAAAATCATTAAATGTAGATGGTATCCACCCAGGATATGGATTCTTAAGTGAGAACTCTAACTTCGCTTTAGCGTGTAATGCAGCTGGGATTACCTTCATCGGTCCAGATACGCATGCTATAGAAGTAATGGGTAATAAACTGGCTGCTAAAGAAACTGTAAAAGACTATAACATCCCTATGGTGCCGGGTCTAGACGAGGCTATCACTGACGTAGCCAAAGCGAAACAAGTAGCGAAAGAAATAGGCTTCCCTATCCTAATCAAAGCTGCTGCTGGTGGTGGTGGAAAAGGGATGCGTATCGTAGAAAAAGAAGAAGAATTCGAAAGTCAAATGCAGCGTGCTATTTCTGAAGCAACCAATGCTTTCGGAGATGGTTCTGTTTTCATTGAGAAATATATAGGTTCGCCTAGACACATTGAGATACAAGTGTTAGCGGATAAACATGGTAACGTAGTTCACTTATTTGAAAGAGAATGTAGTATCCAACGTCGTCACCAAAAAGTAATAGAAGAAGCCCCTTCTGCTGTATTAACTCCTGAAGTGCGTAAAGCTATGGGAGAAGCAGCTATTAAGGTAGCTAAGTCTTGTAATTATGTAGGAGCTGGTACGGTGGAGTTCTTAATAGATGAGCACCTTAACTTCTACTTCTTAGAGATGAATACTCGTCTTCAAGTAGAACATCCAGTCTCAGAGTTAATCACTGGATTAGACTTAGTAGAGATGCAAATCAAGGTAGCTCGTGGAGAGAAGCTTCCTTTTACACAAGAAGACTTAGAGATCAAAGGACATGCTATGGAACTTCGTATCTATGCAGAAGACCCTCTAAATGATTTCTTACCTAGTGTAGGGAACTTAGAAATCTATCAACTACCTAAAGGAGAAGGTATCCGTGTAGATAACGGTATAGAAGAAGGTATGGATGTACCTATCTACTACGACCCGATGTTAGCCAAGTTAATTACTTATGGACAGACACGTGAGGAGGCTATAGAGATTATGATCGAAGCCATTAAAGCATATAAGGTAAAAGGTATCAGTACGACATTGCCATTCGGTAAGTTCGTAATGGAACACAATGCTTTTAGAGAAGGTCATTTTGACACGAACTTCGTGAAGAAATACTACAATGCTGATTTAATCAAAGAAGAGTATAAAGATGAAGCAGAGATAGCGGCATACCTTGCGCTACAGATGTATTTAGAAGACCAAAAACAACTTCGATTACCAAACTAAGAATCATATGAATCCGAAAATAAATAAACTACAAGAAATACAAGCCCAAGCTAAATTAGGCGGAGGGCAAAAAAGAATAGATACACAACACAGCAAAGGAAAGCTTACTGCTCGTGAACGTGTAGAATACCTATTAGACGAAGGTTCATTCGAAGAGATCGGTATGTTAGTGACACACCGTACGACCGACTTCGGTATGGATAAAGAAGTATATCACGGAGATGGTGTAGTGACTGGGTATGGAACGATCAACGGTCGCTTAGTCTATGTATTCGCACAAGACTTTACTGTATTCGGAGGAGCACTTTCTGAGACGCATGCAGAGAAAATCTGTAAAGTAATGGATATGGCACTTAAAATGGGGGCACCAATGATCGGACTAAACGATTCTGGAGGAGCACGTATACAAGAAGGTGTAAGATCATTAGGTGGATATGCAGATATCTTTTACCGCAATGTACAAGCATCTGGTGTGATACCTCAGCTATCTGCTATTATGGGACCATGTGCTGGAGGAGCAGTATATTCTCCTGCGATGACTGACTTCACAATGATGGTAGAAGGGTCTAGTTATATGTTCGTAACAGGACCTAACGTTGTAAAAACAGTAACTAATGAAGAGGTAACTTCAGAAGAATTAGGAGGAGCAAGTACTCACTCTACGAAGTCTGGAGTAGCTCATACGACATCTCCTAACGACGTAGCCTGTCTAGAGGATGTAAAAACGCTATTGTCTTATATGCCTCAAAACAATATGGAGAAGCCGATGAGTCTTCCTTATACTGCAGGCGAAGAGTATAGATATGAACTAGATGAGATAGTACCTGAGAGCTCTAATAAGCCTTATGATATGAAAGAGGTAATTAATCACATCATAGACGAGGACTCTTTCTTCGAAATACACAAAGACTACGCTGAGAATATCGTAGTAGGTTTCGCTAGACTAGGAGGTAAAAGTGTTGGTATTGTGGCTAACAATCCGATGTTCTTAGCAGGATGTTTAGATGTAAACAGCTCTATTAAAGCTGCTCGTTTCACTAGATTCTGTGATGCTTTTAATATTCCTCTATTAGTCTTAGTAGACGTACCTGGATTCTTACCTGGTACAGATCAGGAGTGGAATGGTATCATCGTACACGGTGCAAAGTTACTGTATGCATTAAGTGAAGCTACAGTACCTAAAGTAACGGTGATTACTCGTAAAGCCTATGGAGGTGCTTATGATGTAATGAACTCTAAACACATCGGAGCAGATATGAACTTTGCGTGGCCAAATGCCGAAATTGCAGTAATGGGAGCTAAAGGGGCTAGTGAGATTATCTTTAAAAAAGAAATAGCAGAAGCAGCAGATCCAGTAGCAAAACTAGCTGAGAAAGAAGCTGAATATGCAGACAAATTTGCTACTCCATACAGAGCGGCACAACGAGGATTCATTGATGAAGTAATTCTTCCTAATGAGACTCGTAGAAAACTGCTTAAGGCATTCTCTATGTTAGAACATAAAGAAGTAAATATGCCAAACAGAAAACACGGAAATATTCCTCTTTAATAAATTCAACAGCCCTTTAGATATTTAACTAAAGGGCTTTTTTTATCTTCCCCTCCCTCCCTACGAAAAGGCTTTCTATTTCCTAATCCTTATGCTCTTATTTCTTAAAACCAGCCTTTATTTTCTTAAAAAAATACCTTTACAAATTAACAACAAAGAAGCAGAAAAGAACATAATATATTATTTTAGCTAAAAACACTTAATTAAATATTAATTTTTAAACATATAAGTATATTTTATTTGTTAAATAAAAACTATATTTGATCTATTAAAATAGAACCACTATGGAAGATAATAAAAACCTAGAAGGGAAGAAAGTTTCTGAAAATACGGAGCATACTCCTCCTCCAGTGCCTTCATCTGAAGAAACTAAACACGACGAATCTATTGTTGATAGAGTAACTTCATCTATCGAAGAGACAGTAGACAACATAGAGAAAGAAGTTGTTGAGCCAATCGTTGAGACGATAAAAGAAGAAGTTGTTGAGCCTGTAGTAGAGGCTGCAAAAGAACTTGAGAGAGAAATAGAGCAAGAGGTTAGATCTACACCTCCTCCTCCACAACAAGGATATAACCAACAAGGATACAATCAACAACAAGCTTATTATCCTCCTATCGTTCCAGAAAAGAATAATCTTGGATTAGCAGGATTTATTTTATCAATTGTTGCAATTCTTCTATTTTGGCTTCCTTTTATAAACGGAATATGCTGGTTATTAGGATTAATTTTCTCTGCAATTGGAGTATTTAAAAAACCAAAAGGATTAGCAATTGCAGGTTTAGTGATTTCACTAATAGGTGTTGTTATCTTTATATTGACACTAACTCTTTTTGCTACAGCAGCAGTCTTAGGTAGTTAAACATATAACATACCCACATACTTTATAAAAAGGTTGTCTAAATAGACAGCCTTTTTTCGTATTTTGCCGAAAAATAAAGAATGAAAACACTTACTGATTTAATAAACATAGAAGAACCAGGAATTGCCCTTATCAATGAATGGCTAAACGATGCAGTAAGACCAATAGCATTATTGCCTCAATACAATAAAGAGGTAGCTGAAGAAGCTCTCTTACAACTTCAAGTAACGACACGCTCTCCACTAGGTGCTATAGTATATGAGACTGGAGGAATACTGATAGACAATGGATGGATCAGAGTACTAGGTGGAGGAACAGAAACGCTACCTTCTAGTTATCAATGGAACAAAGGCAAAACAATAGATCAAAACAATCAATCTAGTGGTTACTATATTATCGCGTTAGATGTCTTAGGTGGCTACTTCTGTATCAATAGTGGAGGCCTAGGAGAGGACATAGGTAAAGTATATTACTTTGCGCCAGATACATTAGACTTTGAACCGCTTGATATCAGTTATTCAGACTTACTTTATTTTTTCATAGCAGGTAATATAGATCAGTTTTACCAAGATTTCAGATGGAATACATGGAAAGAAGACACGGCACAACTTCCACTAGACAAAGCTTTTCATATCTTCCCTCCTATGTGGACTAAAGAAGGAAAGCACATTGATTCTACATCTATCAATCCTATTGCGATTGAAGAATTGTATCAAATCAATAATGACTTTAAAGAAGGTTTAAATAATATAGAAGATAAATATATAAATGAGTAAATTCAATCACTATACAGTCATACCTAATATCCATACACAATCATCAGAATTAGTATTACCATCTGTTGAGGATATTAACAATTGTGAACAAGTACTAAACTTCAACTTTGAAGAAGATTATAAGACCTATATTTTACAATATGGGGTAGGTGTACTAGGAGGCACATATATCCGTATCTATGCTCCTAATCGAATGATAACAGAGAGAAAAGAATGGTTAGAATGAGTAACGCAATACTACTTCTGGGATGATGGTCAAGATGTATTAACTAAAGAACAGGTATTAGAAGGGATTTGCATAGGAGATACTTTTGATGGAGATGAGATTATATTCTATAACAATACCTATTTTGTATTGCCTAGACATGAGGAGAATATCTATGCTTTAGGAAACAATCTATATGATGCAATAGAATGGCTATGTACAAAAGGAATACTTACTGAAGCATTTCCAGAAAGAGAATTTGAACCTTTTAATGAATAATAGCTTTTAAAGATAATCTTAGCACAATATTTGTATTAGTATTAATCTATACAAAGGTTTATTTTAACTTTTAAGCCTTTTATTTATACTTAATTTACAGTACTTTAGTTAAGTATTCTAGGGATGATTTAAACGCTTAACCATTATATATGCAAGACAAAATAACACTTTTAGAAAAGTACTTCGAAACAGGTCTATACGAAGATTTTCACTCTTTACAGAGCGACTTAGTGATCTGGGTAGATTGGAGTGAATACGATGATGCAATAGTAGAATATATAGAAACCTGTCTTCAAACAGGTCATCTATCAGCATCTATAGAAGACCTACCAAATGAGCAACTACAACTAAAGGTAAATTATGACAATAAGATTCATACTCATATTATCGTAGACAGAGATAATACGATTATATGGCTTAACAGTATATTACAGCCTGAGTATGAGATTCGCTTTTGCAAAATATCAGATGGGTCAGATACATTAGCATTCTTACCATTAACTAGAGAACATTGGAGACAATTAGAAACTATCTATACCTTAGAAAAAATAGAAGAACACTTTGAAGCTATTCACAGTGATTCTGTTTTCTTTAATAAGGAATATGATTTTGACGAAGATAGTTTTTTATCATAGAGATACTAAGCACCTACTCTTAAGAGCTAGGTGCTTTTTTATTCAACCTACATAACATCAACCTCATTATTAAAATCTCATTAGAACTTAACAGTATATTTACTTTGAATAAATACAAATTACTATCTTGCGTCATAATTATACAAGGAATTAGTAACTTTGTACTAGTCAATTCATAAACAACCAATTAAAGTGAAAAGAAAAATAGCAATATTTCTTATGGCACTCTTTTTAATTTCGACAACTGAGCTAGGTCAGGTGTTGAAGTTTCCGCTATTGGTTGAACATTACATTGAGCATACGACAAGTAATCCAGATTTATCACTCTGGGGATTCTTACAAATACATTACAGTGAAAGTCATAAAGAAGAAGGAGATCCTATGGATGAGAAACTTCCTTTCGTTACGCACACACACTTTGTAAGTATAGTAGGCATCGTTACCCCTACTCCTATTCTAAAAATAGACCGTATTAAGTTCAATACACTGGACAATAAAATACACGCTTTCAACGAAGATGAAGTTGAGAGTAATTACCTACCCTCTATTTGGCAACCGCCTAAATACTGTTAATACCTTATCGCAAAGAATAAGTTAGCTTTCTGTGTATCCATACATGGATAAGTTGGCTATACCTATCACGCAATTTTAACGTATTAACAGACTAAAATCATGTTAAATAAAATAATTGAGTTTTCTGTAAAGAATAAACTCATCATTGGGCTATTTGTATTAGCTCTAATCGGTGTTGGTATCTATCAGACATCTAAACTACCTATTGATGCTGTACCAGACATCACAGATAACCAAGTACAAGTCATTACAGTTGCTCCTTCTTATGGAGCTACAGATATAGAGCGGTTAGTAACCTTCCCTATAGAACAAGCAAACAGTAATATTCCTGGTATTAAGAATATGAGAAGTTTCTCTCGTTTCGGATTATCACTAGTGACTATTGTATTTGACGAAGACGTAGATATCTACTGGGCAAGACAACAAGTAGGAGAACGCTTAAATCAAATTAAAGCTGATATCCCACAAGATATTGGACAACCAGAACTAGGTCCTATCTCTACAGGACTAGGAGAAATATACCAGTATGTAGTAAGACCATTAGAAGGATATGAAGACAAGTTTGACCTTACAGAACTGCGATCAATACAAGACTGGGTTGTGCGCCGTCAATTACTCTCTGTTAAAGGAGTAGCCGAAGTCAGCAGTTTTGGAGGAAAACTAAAACAGTATGAAATAGCTGTTAATTCTAACAAGCTAGACGCCTATGGCATCACAATTAACGATGTGTTCTCTGCTCTAGAAAACAATAATGAGAATACAGGTGGGGCTTATATAGAAAAAGGACCTACTGTATTATATATACGAACAGAAGGATTAGTAGCCTCTATAGAAGACATAGAGAATATTGCTATTACTTCTAAAAATACTGAATTGCCTCTTCTAATTAGAGATGTGGCTAAAGTACAGATAGGGCATGCTACACGATATGGCGCCATGACTTATAATGATAAAGGCGAAGTATCAGGTGCTGTCGTAATGATGCTTAAAGGTGAGAACAGCAATGATGTCATCAAGAATGTCAAAGATAAAGTAGCCGAAATCCAAAAGACTTTGCCTGAAGGCGTTGTTATAGAACCTTTCCTTGACCGTACTAAAATGGTTAATAATGCCATCGGTACTGTAGAGACCAATCTAACTGAAGGAGCACTTATCGTCGTATTTGTACTAGTCCTATTCTTAGGAAATATGAGAGCAGGGCTGCTAGTGGCCTCTATTATACCCCTAGCGATGTTATTTGCTATTTGTATGATGAATCTCTTCGGAGTAAGTGGTAATCTAATGAGTTTAGGAGCTCTAGACTTTGGATTAATAATAGATGGAGCTGTAATTATTGTAGAAGCTGTACTCCATCAGTTCTCCCATAACGCCAGGTACAAATCAATGAATAAGCTATCTCAAGAAGATATGAATAAGACTGTAGTACACTCAGCATCTAAGATGATGAACAGCGCAGTCTTTGGTCAGATTATCATTCTTATCGTATACATCCCTATTCTTACATTAGAAGGCATTGAAGGTAAGATGTTTAAACCGATGGCTCAGACAGTAGCCTTCGCCTTATTAGGAGCATTCTTATTATCATTAACGTATGTACCGATGATGAGCTCTCTAATTATGAGCCGAAAAGTAACTCATAAACCAAATTTCTCTGAACGAGTAATGGCGAAACTAGAGAAGTTCTATCAGAAATGTCTTGTCAAAGTATTAGAAATACCAAAAACAATCTATGCTATTGTAGGAGTCTTATTTGCTATTGCCCTATACATCTTATCTACTTTAGGAGGAGAGTTCATTCCTTCTCTTGAAGAAGGAGACTTTGCAGTAGATACAAAAGTACTAAATGGTAGTACGCTAACCACGACTATAGAAAGTACTCAAAAGACTGCACATATCCTTAAATCACGCTTCCCTGAAGTAGAGAAAGTAGTGATTAAGATAGGTAGTGCAGAAGTACCTACAGACCCTATGCCTATGGACGCTAGTGATATGATGGTTATCCTAAAAGACAAAAAAGAATGGACATCAGCAAAGACATTTCCAGAACTAGCAGAGAAGATGACTAAAGCATTAGAAGAAGTACCAGGCGTGACTGTCGGCTTCCAATTCCCTGTACAGATGCGTTTCAACGAACTAATGACAGGTGCTAGACAGGATGTCGTAGTCAAAGTATTCGGTGAAGACCTTGATCAATTAGCAGAAATAGCAGGTAAAATAGGTAATATAGCTAATACTGTAAAAGGAGCAACTAACTTATATGTAGAACCCGTAACAGGAATGCCTCAATTAATGATTGAGTATAACCGTCCTGCTATTGCTCGTTACAGACTATCGATAGCTGAGATTAATAGAATAGTCAATTCTTCATTAGCTGGTCAAAGCACCGGTATGGTGTATGAAGGAGAAAAGCGTTTTGACATGGTTGTTCGTATGGATGAGACCAACCGAAAAAACCTATCTGATATCGAGAATCTCTTAATCCCTACTCCTTTAGGTAATCAAGTACCACTAAATCAATTAGCAAATGTCGAAATAAAAGAAGGTCCTAATCAAATCCAACGTGAGAATGCACAGCGTAGAATATTCGTAGGATTCAATGTAAAAGATCGAGATGTACAGAGTATAGTAGAAGAGCTACAAGAAAAAGTAGAAGCACAAATCAAACTACCTACAGGTTATCAAATTACCTATGGAGGACAATTCGAAAACTTAAACGAAGCAAAAGAGCGATTAGCCATTGCAGTTCCATTAGCGCTTGTCTTGATATTCCTATTATTGTTCTTTGCCTTTAGAGATATCAGAGAGTGTTTAATGATCTTTACAGCCATTCCATTATCTATCATTGGAGGTGTATTCTTATTAGCCCTTAGAGGCATGCCGTTCAGTATCAGTGCTGGAGTAGGCTTTATTGCACTGTTTGGTGTAGCTGTTCTAAACGGGATAGTACTTATTGCTGAGTTTAATAGACTTCAAAAATCTGGAATAAAAAACATTGTATTCATCGTAGTTAGAGGAGCTAAATCGAGACTTCGTCCAGTATTGATGACTGCTTGTGTGGCATCCTTTGGTTTCTTACCTATGGCATTGAGTAACGGTGCAGGAGCAGAAGTACAGCGCCCATTAGCAACAGTAGTAATCGGAGGTCTAATGTTAGCTACATTCCTTACCCTATTTATCCTACCGTTGTTGTATATCACATTTGAACAAAAATTACACTTCAGCTTTATGAAAAAGAAAAAAGCGATAACAGCTATTGCTATCTTCTTAGGACTAGGTCTTTCTGCTCAAGCACAGACACCTATAAGTCTAGAGAATGCCCTAGCCCAAGCGATAGAGAATAACAGTACTATCCGTGCAGAAAAACTAAAAACAGAATATGCTAAAGCATTTATTAGAACAGCCACAGATATACAACAAACAACTATCACAGGAGAGTTTGGACAAATAAACGGTCCTTATACGGACAATAAATTCTCTATTGCTCAGGACTTTGCTTTTCCGACGGTATATAATAAACAGAAGAACGTATACAAAGCTGAACATCAACAAAGCATTTATAACCTTAACCTAAAGGGATATGAACTAAAGAAAACAGTCACTCAGAACTTCTATGATTTTATCTATTGGCAAGAGAAGGAGGCACTATTACTACGTGCAGACAGCCTATACGCCAATTTCTACAACAAGGCTACTCTTCGTCTACAAAAAGGAGAGAGCAATATTTTAGAGAAAACAATGGCTCAGAATCAACAACTAAGTATTCAAGCACAATTAGGTGAAGTACAAAAAACAAAACAATTAATCCAACTTCAGCTTCAGTATTTACTAAATACATCTGAGAACATCGTTCCTTCTTTAGAACAGAAGAAGTTAGAACTGTCTAGTCTAGAAAGTGACTTAGAGAATAACCCAGTGCTACAATTGATAGAAAATCAAAAGATAATTGCTCAAGAACAAACTAAACTAGAACGCTCTAAACAACTCCCTAACCTACAAGCTGCTTATAATAACAGTAGCTTTATGGGCATGGCGGCTAACGATGTGTATTACGACAGGAATAATCGTTTCCATTCTTTTCAAGTAGGTATCTCACTACCCCTATTCACTAGTGGGCAGAGAGGTCGTATTAAGAGTGCTAAAGTAGCTGAAGAGGTAGCAGAAGCAGAATACACGATGACTAGAGACCTTATGAACTCACGTTATCAACAGTTGTTAATAGCACATCAGAACAACCAAGATATTCTAAATAAATATGAAAGTTTCTCTTTTGATAACTCTAATACAATTACAAAGACAGCCCAATTACAGTTCATCAACGGAGATATCAACTATCTAGAATATGTGATGCTGATTAACCAAGCTCTAGAAACTGTCAATAAGTACTTAGATACACTAAAAATGTACAATGACAATATCATCCAGATTAACTACTTAACTTCTAATAATTAATAATCATGCTATCTAAATATATCAATACCAAATACTTTGTTCTAGGACTTGCCTTAGCGAGTATCACACTATTCACCCAATGTAAGACAGAGCCAAAAGAAGAAGATCCTATCTCTACAACAGACGAAGACACAACCACTGTACATCTAACTGATGCACAGATGAAGAATACAACTATAGAAACGGGCTCTCTGACTGAGCGCAAAATAGCAACAACGCTAAAACTAAATGGAAAGATAGATGTGCCTCCACAGAACCTCATCTCCATAACTAACCCTCTAGGAGGATACCTTAAGAGTACTAAGTTATTACCAGGTATGCATATCAAAAAGGGTGAACTAATCGCTACGATGGAAGACCCTCAGTATATCCAATTACAGCAGAATTACTTAATCGCTAAGGACAAATATGAGTTTGCAAAACTAGATTACAACCGTCAGAAAGACCTAAACGCAAGTCAAGCGAGTAGCGATAAGGTCATGCAAATCGCGCAAGCAGAGATGAATAATCAACGCATCACGATGAATGCATTAGCACAGCAGTTAAGTTTAATCAACATTAGCCCTGCTTCACTGACTCATACTAACATTAGTAGAACTATTAATATCTACAGCCCTATTAGTGGTTTTGTGAGTAATGTTTTTGTCAATGTGGGTAAGTATGTAACTCCTTCTGATGTAATGTTCGAATTAATTAACCCTACCGATATACACCTAAACCTAAAGGTGTATGAAAAAGACCTTGATAAGCTAGAGGTTGGACAGCGTGTAGTAAGTTATACTAACGGTGCACCAGATAAAAAATATGAAGGAGAGATTATACTAATCAGCATGGATGTAAACACAGATGGAGTATCAGAAGTACATTGTCACTTTGAAGCTTTTGATAAGAAGCTAGTTCCTGGTATGTATATGAATGCAGACATAGATACACACGCAGCTGTATCACAAGCTTTGCCAGAAGAAAGTGTTGTTTATTTTGAGAAACAAAACTATGTTTTTATAGAAACAGCAAAACAAACTTATGAGATGACTCCTGTAAAAATCGGCCCTAAAGAAGATGGATATGTACAAATAATAAACGCAGATCAATTAGCTAATCAGAAGATAGTTACTAAAGGAGCCTACACATTACTTATGAAGTTAAAAAATACAGAAGAGGAAGAATAACTTCACTTCTCATCTACTACCAAAGGGGGTATTATCTAGATAATACTCCCTTTTGCTTTTTACGCAATAAGGAATCACTAATAAACAATATGTCAAAGAACTACACCACAAAGCTACTATTCTACTGACACTGCTTTGATGATACAGACTCTTATGACTATATCTGACCCTATATGCCCCATAATGGTCGCAACTAATGGGACACTATAACATTAAAACCTCAATTATAAAAAAATGCTATCCAAAAAGGATAGCACTCTCTAAGTATACTATTTAAGCCGTAATTAAGGCTTTAAAGCTTTTTGATATTTCTCAGCGATAGCTTGGAATCTAGCAGTTTGCTCTTTAGTGATAGTCGATGGGTCAGTTTTTTGTAACTCCTCAGCGATTTTCATTAATTCCTCGCTTACTTTAGTAGCGTCAGTAAGAGCTGCAGTGTCTCCAGCTTGTACTTTTTTCATCAAAGCGATGTGCTCATCAGCGATTTTTTCATACTTGTCTAATACTGCATCGTATCCAGAAGCAGCAGGAGCCTCTTCTTTTGCAGGTGCTTCTACTTCAGTTGTAGTAGCCTCTCCTTCTTTTGCAGTTTCTTTCTTCTCACCACAAGCAACAGCTACCATAGCAGCCATTCCTAATACCATAAACGTGATTTTTTTCATAGTTAATTTTGTATATAATTAAACAACCTTTAAATTATTTGGCAATACCCTTATTTACTTAATTATCATAAAGATATGCACCTCATTAAAGACTATGTAAATTTAACACAAATTAACTTACAACAAAATATTTAGTAGAATATTTTTTATTTACTCCCCTCATTGACAATAAGTAGCGCTATTTCGCAAAATATTCACACTACTATATTAACATCTACTTCACTATTCATAAGGGTTAGCGATATTACAATATTATTTTTTACACCTAGTACACCCCTAGTGCATTCTTACTTACTTATTTATAAATCAACTACTTATTCACCCTTGATTATTACATTACTTTTAACCAAACATCATAATTCTGATGTAATTCATAAAATTATACCAAAATATTCTAATCTAAGTATCGATAATTCAATAGATATCCCCTAACTTTAGTTCTTCTAAAAGCCTTATCTTCCGATTGAGGCATTTTTTATTTACATAATACAGTAATTCTATTCACTATGAACAGACGTGATTTATTAAAACTATCAGGAACGTTGTTCGCAGGAAGTATCCTTACACAAGGATTTGCAACAACACAAGCATTAGGATCTATTGCAGATTTAGGTTTACCAACATCAGTTGATGACCCGTTATTCTTACACTTTAACGAAAATAGCTTAGGTATATCTCCTAAAGCTAAAAATGCAATTATTGACGTTTTATCTAATGTAAATCGATATCCTGACAGTTATATAAAAGAATTACAACGCACCATCGCTGATATATTTAAGATGTCTCCAGCTCAGGTGACTCTAGGAGTGGGATCTTCTGATCTAATTAGAGCTACAGTGAATTTACAAGTGTATAAAGCAGTCAAAAATGGGCAGAAAGTACAGCTTATCTCACCAGATCCATCGTTCTTCTTAGCTGCTAGTCATGCAGAAGGCATGGGTATTCCTGTCGTTAATGTACCACTAGATAAGGAGTTCTGTATGGATCTAGCTAAGATGAAGCAAGCAGCAGACAACTTTGATGGCATCTCTATCATCTACTTATGCAACCCTAATAACCCGACAGGGACATTAACTAGCTCTAGTGCTATCACAGATTGGGTGACTAGTGTTGACCCTAAGAAGAACTTCTTCATGGTGGACGAAGCCTATGCAGAATACATCACTAACAAAAGCTTCGTGAGTGGGACTTCTTTTATCAGAGAAGGAAGAGAGAATGTTATCGTATTGCGTACCTTCTCTAAGATATTTGCCATGGCAGGTATGAGGTTAGGATATAGCCTATCTACAGAAAATCTAGCGAATGAACTAAGTCCATATATGGCAGTAGAGAACATTAGTATGACTACTGCAGTAGCAGGTACAGCCTCTTTAAAAGACAATGCCTTCATCGTACACAGTAGAGCAGTGAATGCTAATTCTCTTGGTATCACGACAGAGACCTTTGATGCACTAGGAATAGAATATCTACCTAGCCAAGGAAACTTCTTATTCCACAAGATAAAATGTAATCAACAGCAGTATATAGATGGTATGGCTTCAGAAGGCATTATCGTAGGTCGTCCTTTCCCTCCCCTATTACAGTGGAGCAGAGTAACGTTAGGCACACCAGAAGAAATGAACCAATTCTTAGCTGTTATCCAAAAATTCAAGACGAAAGGATGGGTATAACCTCATCACTAATCTCAATACGAAATAAATAAGCCATGCACAGAATACTTAGTGTCATAACGATGTTAATCTGTACTACATTAGTACACGCTCAATCTGACAAACTAAAAATCAAACAACTCAATGATAATATGTATATATACACTACTTATCAAGAGTTTCAAGGAGTAACATACTCTTCTAATTCGATGTACGTACTGACAGATGAAGGTGCTATTCTAATAGACACACCTTGGGATAAAGATCAGTACGAACCTCTATTAGAGTACATCAGATCGAATCATAACAAAGAGGTTAAATGGGTCATCACTACCCACTTCCACGAAGATCGTTCTGGTGGATTAGGTTACTTTAACAGTATAGGAGCACAGACGTATACCTATGCATTGACCAATGAAATATTAAAAGAACGCAATGAACCACAAGCTCAACATTCTTTTAATAAAGAAAAACAGTTTACCTTTGGCAATGAGAAGTTGGCTGTATACTTTTTAGGAGAAGGACATTCACTAGATAATACCGTAGTCTGGTTTCCAAAAGAAGAAGTATTATACGGAGGATGCCTGATTAAGAGTGCCGAAGCTACCACTATAGGTAATATAGCCGATGGTAACGTGATAGCTTGGCCTAAGACTATCGAAGCCGTAAAACAAAAATTTAAGAATGCTAAAGTCATTATACCAGGACATGATGAATGGGATATGACAGGCCATATCGAGAATACTGAGCGTATATTATCAGCATACAATCAACAACATTCAACTAAAAACGATTAATTAATATAGTAAATCAATAAACTTTAGGTTATTAACACTAAAATGCCAATGGCAGAGTTCCTAATCTTAAAGTCTTTTATTACTTTTGCACTATGGCAAAACAAGATGATATTTTTAAGAACGTTATTTCGCATGCTAAGGAGTATGGATACATCTTCCCTTCTAGTGAAATATACGATGGTCTAAGCGCAGTATATGACTACGCTCAGAATGGTGTGGAGTTAAAGAGAAACATTAGAGAGTACTGGTGGAAATCCATGGTACAAATGCACGAAAATATTGTAGGAATTGATGCCTCGATTTTTATGCATCCTACCACTTGGAAAGCTTCTGGTCACGTAGATGCGTTTAATGACCCATTAATTGATAATAAAGACAGTAAGAAAAGATATAGAGCTGACGTTCTTATCGAAGACTACTGTGAAAAATTATACCAAAAGGCTCAAAAGGAAATCGAGAAAGCGAAAAAGCGCTTTGGCGAATCTTTTGACGAAGAACAATTCGTAGCTACTAACCCTCGTGTAGTAGAATATTTAGCGAAGAAAAAAGAGATCTTAGAGCGTATGGCTCGTGGTCTTGATTCAGGAGATTTAGCAGATGTAAAAGCACTTATCGAAGAGCTAGAGATCGCTGACCCTGATACAGGTTCTAAAAACTGGACTGAAGTACGTCAGTTTAACCTAATGTTTGGTACGAAGTTAGGAGCTTCTGCAGACTCTGCTATGGACTTATACTTACGTCCTGAGACTGCACAAGGTATCTTCGTAAACTTCCTAAACGTACAGAAGACAGGTCGTATGAAGATTCCTTTCGGTATCGCTCAGACAGGTAAAGCATTCCGTAACGAGATCGTTGCTCGTCAGTTCATCTTCCGTATGCGTGAGTTCGAACAGATGGAGATGCAATTCTTTGTGAAACCAGGTGAAGAGATGAAGTACTACGAGTACTGGAAAGAGACTCGTCATAAGTGGCACTTATCATTAGGTATGGGAGCTGAGAACTACCGTTTCCATGACCATGAGAAATTAGCACACTATGCTAATGCAGCTACTGACATTGAGTTTAACTTCCCATTCGGATTTAAAGAATTAGAAGGTATTCACTCACGTACTGACTTTGACCTTAAAGCACATGAGAAGTTCTCTGGTAAGAAACTACAGTTCTTCGATAACGAGACCAACACTTCTTATGTACCTTATGTAGTAGAGACTTCAGTAGGTCTAGACCGTATGTTCCTTTCTGTATTCTCTAAATCATTAGTAGAAGAGACATTAGAAGACGGTTCTACTCGTACAGTATTAAGATTACCATCTGTACTAGCTCCTACTAAGGCAGCTGTACTTCCATTAGTGAAAAAAGATGGTCTTCCAGAGTTAGCTCAAGAGATAATCGAAGAGCTTAAATGGGACTTTAATGTAGCGTATGATGAGAAGGATGCAGTAGGTCGTCGTTACCGTCGTGCAGATGCACTAGGTACGCCATTCTGTATCACTGTAGATCACCAGTCATTAGAAGATAAGACTGTGACTATCCGTCACCGTGACACGATGAAACAAGACCGTGTAGCAATCGCTGACCTTAAGAACATCATAGAGAACGAAGTATCTATGAGAAACTGGTTAAAGAAAATGATGTAATCCATCATCTACCCTATACACAAAAGCCACTCTGATATAGAGTGGCTTTTTTTATGTCATTAAGTGTGTACACTATGATTCATGTTGCACTTTACAAGTAATTTTACCGATTTTTAGTTCTTCTTTATTAGGAGATTGTTCGGATACAGATTTGATTTAGTTCGGTAAAACACTCTCTAGTCTGAGTAAACACAAGGTATTACCGAACAACTTCCGAACAGTATTAATCCAAAAATGCACATACACTTAATATACAACAAGTTAAAACAGCAATCAAACTCCAAAATAACTTAAAAAAGTCTTTTAAGGGCATAAACTCCAAATAAGGGCAAAAATATTCAACTCCATTCTTATAAATAGATTTAAATAAACAAAAAACACACCCTAATAGATAATATATACAATTATTTAAAAACAATCATCATTACCTCATTCTCATAAAAAACAAAAAATAATGAATTTAATATGCTACATATTGTTTTTATTCAACTAAATACGTTCTTAATCTATATTAACCACTAATACATCTACCCCTCTGTAACTTTGTCCTATAAATAAAGTAAAACAGATTTTTTATGAAAAAGACAATATTCACATTAACTGCAATAACACTAATGACAAGTGCCTTTGCTGATGTAGTAACAAAGGATACTACAACAAAAACTGTATTTCAAGATAAAAACAAAAAAGGCAAAGGATACCAAGCGAGTACAGCTGATAAAAAACTAAAAATAGTAAACCTACACGAGCTAGAAGGACAAGTAAAAGCAGAGATGGATCAGGGTGCCTTTGGGTATATCGTAGGTGGAGCTGAAGACCAGAATAACTTAAAGATTAACACGGAGAACTTCGATAAGAAATACATCATGCCTCGTGTGCTAAAAGGGATTAAACATGAGGATATTGACTTATCTACTTCTCTATTCGGTATTCCTCTAAAAACACCTATCATACAAGCACCAATGGCAGCTCAAGGACTATCTCACGTAGATGGAGAGATAGCTACTGCTAAAGGTATGATAGCAGCAGGATCACTATTCTCGCTTAGTACTTATGGTAACAAAACAATAGAGGAAGTAGCAGAGGGTATTAATGGAGCGCCTTTCTTCTTTCAGTTATACATGAGTAAAAATGATGACTTCAACAAGTTTACGCTTAACAGAGCTAAGAAATACGGAGCTAAGGCTATCATCCTTACAGTAGACTCGCCAGTAGGTGGGTATAGAGAAGAAGATATTAAGACAGGCTTCACTTTCCCACTAGGAATGGGTAACTTAGAGTTATTCGCAGCACAACAAGCTGATGGCAACAAGACTGGTAAAGGAGCTGGTATTACAGAAATATATGCTCAAGCCAAACAAGACTTTAAGCCTTCTGACATTAAGTACGTAAAGGACTTAACTGGACTACCTGTTATCATCAAGGGAATACAGTCACCTGAAGATGCCGAAATCGCCATCCAAGCAGGAGCAGATGCGATATGGGTATCTAATCACGGAGGAAGACAGTTAGATGCAGGTCCATCTTCATTCGATGTACTACCACTAGTAGCTAAGACAGTGAATAAGCGTGTACCTATCATCTTTGACAGTGGAGTGAGAAGAGGGTCTCATATCTTTAAAGCCATAGCTAGTGGAGCAGATATTGTAGCGATAGGACGTCCTATACTATACGCCCTACACCTAGGAGGTAGTCAAGGGGTAACGTCTGTAATCGATCAGTTAAATAAGGAATTGACTATCAATATGTTCTTAGGTGGAGCAAAAAACATCAAAGAAATACAAAATACTAAACTATATACAGATAAAGATTTTCAATCAATAGCGTCCTAAACATTTAAAAAAAGGCACAAAAAAAGAGAGTTAATTTCG
>NZ_DAMANB010000001.1:326657-374548 GCF_032073645.1 Myroides sp. | reverse complement strand
CCGCCTTTCTTTATAGAATCCCCAATCTCGTATGAGGTTGGGGATTTTTTTGTTTGTATATTATTCCTTTTAAAAGAACTTATAAAAAAGTAATCTTTTTTTGTAACGTTTCATTCTATTTTATACTTACTATGTATATTATAACCCTATAAATACTATATAATTATGAAGCGTGTATTTTCTTTTATTTTATTATTTGTTTTAGTTAGTTTTCAGTGTATTGCCCAAGATATTAATGTATCAGAGAAAAGTTTATTATGGGAAGTTTCTGGAAAGGGCTTGAACAAGCCTTCTTATGTTTTAGGTACATTTCACATTTTGTGCAAGGATGAATTAATTATTAGTGACAAAGTTCAAAAAGCTTTAGATAGCGCAGAGCAATTAACTTTAGAGGTTAACTTTAGTGATCCTGTTGAATTGGCATATATGCAAAAAATGTTTGTTTCAGAGCAATCTTTATCTTCTCAATTGTCCCAGGAAGAGTTAGCTGAGTTTGGGGCTATTCTGAAGGAAGAATATAATTTAGAACTAGAGCAAGTAAATAACTTTTCAACTATAGCTTTAGTTGGATTAATGATGTCTAAGTTAGTGTCATGTGAAGTTAAAGGATATGATTTAGAACTTTTTGAGAAAGCATTGCAAGCTAATAAATCAATAATTGGTTTAGAATATTTCATTGATCAACAGAAAGTGATGGAAAGTATGTATTCTCCTAAAGAATTGGTCAATCAATTTAAAGAAGTTAACGCATATAAGGAGAATTATAACGAGATGAAGCAATCTTTCTTAGATTAGGATATTGAAGCATTGTATGAGTTTGGAACAGACCCTAAGTTTGTACCAATTGAGTTTAAGAAAGACTTATTAGATAATAGAAATATTAAATGGGTAGCTAAGATGCCAGAAATAATGAAGGAGAAGTCAACAGTATTTGCTGTAGGAAGCGCACATCTTGGTGGAGAGTATGGAGTTCTGAAGTTATTAGAAAAAGAAGGATATCAAGTAAAAGCTGTTTATAATTAGTTAAGGTGAGCAAGATTTTAGAACGAACTTTTCTAGATCAAATTGAAAAGCATAAAGGTATTTTATATAAAGTATCTAAGATGTATATGGATAACCAAGAGGATCAAAACGATTTGTATCAAGAAATTGTTTTACAATTGTGGAAGTCTTATACTCGTTTTCAAGGGCAGAGTCAATTCTCTACTTGGATGTATAGAGTGGCTTTAAATACAGCTATTACTTATTTTAAGAAAGCTAAGCAAGTAGTTGGACGAAATGAAGCTTTTGATGAGAAAATGAAAAGTATGCAATCAAGTGAAGTTGATATGGATATAGAAAGCCAAGTACACTATTTGTATAAGGCTATCTATTTATTAAATGACGTAGAGAAGGCACTCGTATTTTTGTATTTAGAAGGATTCTCTCATCAAGATATAGGAAGAAATCTTGGTATTTCTGAAGGAAATGCTAGGGTAAAACTCAATAGAACAAAAAGTAAATTACAAGAAATTATTAAAGATCAAGGCTATGAATTTAGATGATTTAAAGAAGTCATGGCAGGAACAGGAACTGCCTAATGATATAGTAGCGTCTGAGAAGCTTAATGAAAAAGTAGGTTGTTTACCATTAGACAAGATAAGAGGGAATGTCAAAAAAGAGATTTGGATACAGGTTTTGAGTATTGTTTTTATAGCTTTTACTCCTCGTTTGTTACGTATAGATGATACTAGAATAGGAGGTTTTTATCTATTCTATGGAATATTTGTACTTATTACAGGATATTATATTTTGAAGATGTATCGCTTTTATAAAACATCTGCTTCTTTGGAATTAAACAGTAGAGACAGTTTATATGATAGCTATTACAATGTTAAGTTGTATATTCAAATGTATGAGAACTTTTGTTATTCTCTTATTCCTTTTGGTATTCTATTGCTTTTAGCTGTATCTCCTTCATCTCAATTAGATCTTATTTTGGGAGGTGATTTACATGCTTTAAAGTATTTAGGAATAGTGTCTATTATTATGGTTGTTCTAATTTATTTTATTGCCAAGTATTGGATTAAAAAACTATATGGACAATACCTGAAACAGATAGAAGATACCTTAAATCAGTTTAAGGAACAAGAATAAAAAAATCCCGATTACTATCGGGATTTTTGTTTGTATTAAGCTATATAAACTTCATCTTTTGAATTCTAACAGCATTAAGGATTGCTAGTAAGGCAACTCCTACATCTGCGAATACAGCTTCCCACATCGTAGCTACTCCACCTGCACCTAGTATAAGTACTATGACTTTAACCACTAAGGCTAGTGTAATATTCTGAATGACTATTTTACGTGTTTCTTTACCTATATGCATTGCAGTAGCAATCTTAGAAGGTTGGTCAGTCTGTATCACGACATCAGCTGTTTCTATAGCTGCATCACTTCCTAATCCTCCCATTGCAATACCTACATCACTTAGCGCAAGTACAGGTGCATCATTTATTCCATCTCCTACGAATGCGATAGACATATTAGGATGTTCTTTTTTAAGCTTTTCTACTTGCTCTACCTTACCTTCAGGTAGCAAACCTCCTAATGCTAGATCTATATTGGTTTCTTTGGCTACTTTTTGAGTGATAGTATTTTTATCACCGCTTAGCATTACAGTTTTCTTCACTCCAAGAGATTTCATCAGCTTGATTGCATCCTTAGAGTCAACTTTAATCTGATCAGCAATTGTTATATATCCACTGTATTCTTTATTTATAGCAACGATAACGATACTTTCTACGATATCATCTATCGCTGTTGGGTAATTAATGTTATAGTGCTTTAAAAGAGCTGTATTACCAACTAGTACTTCTTTGCCATCTACTTTACCCATTAATCCTTTTCCAGATATCTCATGTACCTCTTCTGCAGTTTTGGAAGTAGGATAAGCTTCTACAATTGCCTTCGCAATAGGGTGTGTAGATTGTTTTTCAATAGCTGACACAATACTTACAAATTCTGTCTGTTCAATTGTAGTTTCTACTTTTTGAACTTTAAAAACTCCTTCTGTAAGTGTACCTGTTTTATCCATTACTACGATGTCTAATTTAGCCATTAGTTCTAAGTAATTTGATCCTTTAAACAAGATACCGTTTCTAGAAGCAGCCCCGATTCCTCCAAAGTATCCTAATGGAACGGAGATTACTAAAGCACAAGGACAAGAAATTACTAAGAATACTAGTGCACGCTCTAACCATGTTTTAAACTCATATCCTTCTCCTAATACAAAATAAGGGATAATCGTCAAAGCTACAGCTAGAAAGAATACGATAGGAGTATATACTTTAGCAAATTTTCTAATATAAAGTTCTGTTGTAGCCTTTCGAGCACTTGCTTCCTGTACCATTTGAAGGATTTTAGCAAGAGAACTATCTTGATATAACTTTGTTGTTTTAACCTCGATTACATTCTGTAAGTTAATCATCCCAGTAAGAACAGTTTCTCCTTTCTCGTAAGTACTTGGCTTACTTTCACCTGTTAAGGCAGAAGTATTAAAGCTACCTTTGTCCGTTAATAGCTCTCCATCTAATGGAATCTTTTCACCTACTTTTACTTGGATAATCTCTCCGATACTTACTTGTTCTGGATTGACAACAGTGTATTCATTGTTTCTAAATACTGTTGCTTCATTAGGGCGTATGTCTAGTAGAGCCTTGATATTACCTTTAGCTTTATTTACAGCGCTCTCTTGGAATATTTCACCGATGGTATAGAATATCATTACAGCTACTCCTTCAGGGTATTCACCTATAAAGAAAGCACCTAGCGTAGCTACTCCCATTAATGAGAACTCATTAAAGAAATCTCCTTTGCCTCCTAACTTCACAGCTTCTTTTAGAACAGGGAATGCTACTGGTAGATAAGCGACGATATACCAAGATAACCTCAGTGTATTATTGTTGATAAACCAATCTGCTTTTATAATATTAGCAAGAAAGACTCCTATAAAAAACATAACTAAACTGAAGCCAACAAAGAGCTTCGTGTTTTCTCCTCCGTGGCTGTGGTCATGATCATGGTCGTGTCCATGATTATGATCACTATGGTTATGCGAGTGATTATGATTTGAATGTTCTTGACACATAATTTGATGATTTTTTGTTTTTGTTTAAAGCAAATGTACCACCTTATAATCATTATAAATAATGTCAAGCCATGTTTGCAATGCTGTTGCATTGCTTACTTATCTACGTAATTCTTTTTAAATAAGTACATTAAAGGGAAGCTACGACAGCACATCCACACTCCGAAAGCAATCCACACACTGTATAATTTGAAATCTAAATAATCAAACAGTAATAGAGTAGGGATGAACCCACAGAAGGTAGCAAACAGTAAATTATTGCGAAGTACTTTAGCATCTCCCATTCCCTTAAAGATTCCATCAAAGATATAAGCAAGAGAGTTGATAGGTTGCATAAAGAGAACTAACCAAAACACGCTTATAAATACCTTGATAACTTCAGGATCTTGATTGAAGAGTAAGCCGATTTGTCTATAAAAAATCGCACAGATAGCGATTAAGATCAGTGAAATAATAATAGCGTATTTACTGATACTCTTAGAGAGTGACCACATCGTCTGGTAGTTTTTTTCACCTGCTAGCCTTCCTGACATTGCATTACCAGCACTTGCATAGCCATCTATAAAGAAAGAGAAGAATAACCAGATATTCATCAGTATACTTTGTGCTGCGATGTAACTCTTGCCATAACCTGTGGCATAAGCATTAGCTAAATATATAGCTACATTAAGTGTTGCTGTACGAATAATAAAGTTAAAGCTCATAATGATTAATGGCTTTAGTGAAGGGTTAATCGTTCTTCTTACTTTTAGGTTAAAAGGAGTATGCTTAAAGAAGTAATAGAATGCCATAAGTAACATAATCGTCTGTGCAATCACACTAGCATAAGCTGCCCCTTTGATATGCATAGCGGGCAATATCCCCTCTATACCAAAGACAAAGTAGTACGTTAATACAACATTGATAATAGCTCCAGTTAAGCTACATTTCATTGCCCACATTGTATTCTGTAATCCCCTAAAAACCCCATATAGAGCGAAGGTAATTAGAGTAAGCGGAAATCCCCAAGCACGTATTAAGTAATATTCTTTAGCATAGGTTAGTAATAAGCCTTCTGCATTATAAGCGATAAAGATTTCGTGTACGAAGAAAGTAGTGAATATGAATAGCAGAACACTAAGACAAAAGTTAAACAGTATAGCCTGTGGTACTAGGGTCTTTACAGCGAATATTCTATTGGCTCCTAGATGTTGAGATACGGTAGCAGATATAGAAGTTTTAGTTTGTGCTACGATCCATATTATCGCAGATAGAAAAGAACCTACTAAGCCTACAGCACCTAATGCCTCTACACTATTTTCTTTTACATTACCGATGATGGCGATGTCAGTTAGAGAAATTAAAGACTCTGATACCCCTGCAAAAATAGCGGGTATAGCTAGTTTATTAATTTCTTTAAAACTGATTGTAGTTTGCATATCTTATTGTTTTCAATAAAGTTGCAAAGGTCGGTTAAATAATAGACAATAAAAAACCAGCCTCCTATGCAGTACATAGAAGGCTGGTAAAAAAAAATGTCTCATTAAATAATTAAAAACGCATTCCTACACCAAAACCAATTAACATTGGATCTAATTTTACTTTTGCAGGAATATTTAACTGATCAACACCTGTTACACCTGGAGCCACTAAGTTAGTAGCATCAACAGTAACATCTGTTTTTAAGAATAACTTTTTGAAGTCAACGTTGATAAAGAATTTCTCTGTTAAATCAATATCAAAACCGAATTGGTAACCCCAACCAAATTTGTTGTCATATTTTATATCTTTCGCTACACCAGATTTTTCGTTATAGAAAATAGTGTAGTTTACCCCAACCCCAACATAAGGTTTAAATACTTCACCAAATTTGTGGTGGTATTGGAACATTAATGTAGGAGGTAATAAGTATACACTTCCTAAATCTACGTTAGCTGTGCTAGGCCCTTGAGTAATTGGGTTGTCTAAACTTGACCCAATAGTTCCTACAGTATGTCTAGTAGTACCTAAGATTAACTCAGCAGCTAAGTTTTCTGTAAAGAAGTAAGTGAAATCTAATTCAGGAATAAAGTTGTTATTTACATCGATTTGTCCACCGATGATTCCGATATCTGCTCTGTTATGAGGAATAACACCTACTCCACGTAGACGCATTTGCCATTTATAATCTTGTTTCTCAGGTGCACTAGTCGTTTCTTGTGCGAATGTAGAACCGCTTACGAATAATGCAGCTCCTAAAATTGAAAGTAGTAACTTTTTCATAATTGAGATTTTAAATTTCTAGAGTAAAATTACTGTTAAATTTATATCTGAAATATGACTTTTATCATTTATATACTTTTTGTTGTAAAAAAAGTTTAAATATTAGCTAAATTTATAAAATATAATTTATTAAACTAAGTAGATTAGCTTCTAAATATAATATGTTTTGATATATCTATGGTTTAATTTATGTATTTGTGTGATTAATCTGTTAAAAATATAAAAATTATGAAAACATTAGTTGTAGGTGCTTCTTTAAAAGAAGAAAGGTATTCTAATAAAGCAATAAAGATGCTTAGAGAATATGGACATGAGGTAATAGCCCATGGACTAAGAGAAGGAATGGTAGAGGATGTCAATATCCATACTAAATGGTACACAGGAGAAGATATCGATACAGTGACCTTATATCTTAATCCTGCAAGGCAAGTAGAGTACTACGATGAGATTATTAAACTAAAGCCTAGACGTGTAATCTTTAATCCGGGTACGGAGAATAATGAGTTTGTTCAGAAACTATCTGATGCTGGTATTAAGTCTGAAGAAGCCTGTACATTAGTACTACTACGTACTGAGCAGTTCTAGGGATAAAACAATAAAGGTCTTATGAATGCATAAGACCTTTATTGTTTTAATTTATTTTGTTTAATGCTTTGCTTTGACTAGTGCAGAGTAATAATAGTACTGTGATTAATCCATTGACAAGTATTAGCTCATTGTCAAAAACATATCCACCTAATAAAGTAGCAGAGTTGTTACTCAACCATAACGTCAAAAACGGCGCTAGTATACATATAATAGGTACTAACTTATCTTTGACAGTTCTATTATTAAATAGAATGGCGAAGGCAAAAAGGCCTAATAGCGGTCCGTATGTATAAGAGGCTATCTTGAAAATCATACTTACTACAGAGGCATCGTTAATAGCATTGAATAATATAATCACTAAGAACATTAATAAAGAGAACACTAGGTGTACTACCTTTCTCTTCCATACATTAGACGCATCGTCTTTCTTCTTATCCATGTGCAAGAAGTCTATACAGAATGAGGTAGTCAATGCCGTCAGAGCAGAGTCTGTAGTAGCAAATGTAGCCGCTGTCAACCCTAATAAGAATATGATAGCAGGTACTATATTTAGATAGTTAAAAGCAATCTCTGGGAATAGTAAATCTGTTCTAGGCTTACCAGTAGCTAGATCTAGTGGTACTTGGATGCCGTTCTTCTCTGCGTAGATGTATAATAATGCTCCTACACCTAAGAAGAATAGGTTAATCACCACAAAGATAGCTGTGAAAGAATACATGTTTTTTTGTGCTTCTTTGATGTTCTTACAGCTTAGATTTTTTTGCATAAGATCTTGATCTAATCCTACCATCGCTAGCGTTACAAATATTCCTCCTATAAACTGCTTTAAGAAATGGTATCTAGAAGAGATGAAATCCTCAAAGAAGAATATCTTAGAATAATTGCTGTTTTTTATGGTTTCGAAGGCTTCTACGGCCGAAAGGTCTAGACTGTGACAGATAAAAATGATGGTAAAGATAACAGAGGCAACTAAGAAGAAGGTCTGTAACGTATCTGTAACGATAATGGTTTTTAACCCACCTTTATAAGTATAAGCATAGATCAGTAATAGGGCGATCAGTACTGTAGCAAAGAAAGGTATTCCGAAATAATCGAATACATATCGCTGTAATACGATAACGACTAGGTATAGTCTAAATGCAGAACCAATCGTTCTACTCAACAAAAATATAGAAGCCGCAGACTTATAACTATAATGCCCAAGCTTCTTCTCTATATAGGTATAGATAGAGACTAAGTTATACTTATAATATAAAGGAAGTAAAACAGAGGCAGTTAATAGAAAACCGACAGCATTACCTAAAACAAATTGAAAATACTTAAACTGTTCACCGTTAGGAGAGCCTACTTCTCCTGGCACGGATATAAAGGTTACCCCTGATAAGGCTGTCCCTATCATCCCAAAAGCGACTAAATACCATTTAGCATTTTTATTAGCACTAAAGAATGCGTCATTACTACTATCTTTTTTACTGATATAATGAGATATACCTATCAGTATTCCGAAGTAGATAATAATAATCGTGATAATGGTTATTGGAGTCATAATAAGTTAATTGTTTTATATGCTTAGAATCCAAAAGTAATTCTTTTTTAGAAATATCAACTATTGCTTTTACAGCTATCAATTATAGAATAGGGCGAGTGCATAAGTCTAGTAGTAGTTTAGAGGAGTAGAGTTATTTATTAGTTTATTTTTTATCTTTGCAGTTATGGAATTTCCTTCAAAATTATTAGAAAAAGCAGTCGAAGAAGTATCACAATTGCCTGGGATAGGTAAGCGTACCGCATTACGACTAATGTTACATATATTAAAACAACCAGAGGAACAAACTCTACACTTAGCAGAAGCCCTATTAAAGCTTAGAAAAGATATTATCTTCTGCAAGAGTTGTTTTAATATATCAGATACAGAGCTATGTGATATCTGTGCTAACGAAGCACGCGATCACCAGACGATATGTGTCGTAGAAGATGTACGCGATGTAATGGCGTTAGAGAATACTCAGATATTTAAAGGAATATACCATGTGCTAGGAGGTAAGATTTCTCCTATAGATGGTATCGGACCTAGCCAGTTAAATATTCAATCTCTAGTAGAAAAGGTAAAAGCAGGGGAGGTAAAAGAAATCATCTTTGCGTTGAGTTCTACTATGGAGGGAGATACGACCAACTTTTATATCTATAAACAGATAAAAGATACGGGTGTCATCACCTCTACTATCGCTAGAGGTATAGCAGTAGGGGATGAGTTAGAGTATGCAGATGAAGTGACCTTAGGTAGAAGTTTAGTACACCGTGTACCTTTTGAGAATGCATTTAAGGCTGTATAGTAGTACAATTTTTAAAAGTTAATCATAGAAGAGTAATTAGTAATTCATACCAATTACTCTTTTTTTATGGATTTAAGTCTGAGATACACGTTGTCTCGTTTAGAAAAGTTTTTTTAGAGCATAGATACATTGAGATTAGTAAGTAATAATATACTTTATCCTAACTTTATATAGGTTGTTTTGTAGATCATAAGATTATAAAAACAAGTGTACAGTTAAAAGCAGGATTATAAACAAGATCTGTACAGCTATAGTAGGACGTGACCCTATTTTTCAGGCAGTGGTCGCATAGTGGTCGGCTTGTGGTCGCATAATGGTCGCATAGTTTTGGCTATTTTTAATGCGACCACTATGCGATCATTACCCTATAAGTATGGTAGAATATAAAGTAGCTTTGTAATGATGTGTATAATGGTAGAGTAATAAATTGTATTATAATAAGATAGTATGAAAGGCTTGTTTATGATAGCTGTATTGGCTTTCTAGCTTATAAATAGACTCATAACCTTAAATTAGAATGTTTTTATATAGAGGTTTTAACACTAAATTAATTGTTAGGCTTGTCTAATTTTGTAATTTTACACATCTAAAGAAAATTGTAATGAATTTATCAGAACTAGCTAAAGGAGAAAAAGCTACTATACAAGGTATAAAGCGAGGATGTCCTGTGGAGGTACATCAGCGTTTCTTAGACTTAGGGTTTGTTCCTGGTGCTGAAATATATATCCATAATATCAGCCCACTAAAGGATCCTGTAGCTTATTCTATCTATAATACTATCATTTCGTTGAGAAAAGAGGATGCAGAGATGGTATTAGTGACTTTAGCTAATTAAATTATAAAAGAAGGGAAAAAAATTATGGCGCAATCAGCCTGTGATATTTGTGATCTTAATGCAACAGCAGAATTAAAAAAACTAGGGGAGTCATCTGGTAAGTTTGATTATACTATCGCTCTAGCAGGAAATCCAAATACAGGTAAGAGCACAATCTTCAATGCTCTTACTGGTCTAAAACAACATACTGGAAACTGGCCAGGAAAAACAGTTACACGTGCAGAAGGAAACTTTCAGTTTAAGGATAGTAAGTATAAGATAATCGACCTTCCGGGTACTTACTCACTGATGTCTACTTCTGAAGATGAAGAGGTAGCACGAGATTTTATTTTATTTGGTCGCCCTAATGTCACTGTAGTAGTGGTAGATGCTGGTCGACTAGAACGTCATCTTAGCTTAGTAGTACAGATACAGGAGATTACGAATAAGGTGGTGGTGTGTCTGAATCTGATGGATGAGGCTCAGCGCCATGGTGTAGAAATAGACGTGAGAGGGTTATCTCGTGATCTAGGAGTACCTGTGATCCCTACTTCTGCAAGAAGAAAAGAAGGTATTACAGACTTATTAGTAGCAATAGATCAAGTAGCAACAGGTAAATATGTGCCTGAGCATAAGACAATATCTGGTATATCTGGAGAATCTCGTGAGGCAGTACAGCAGGTAGCTTCTAAGTTATTAGCTATAGATGCGGATTTGCCTAGTCCGTCATGGCTAGCGATGAGATTGATACAACAAGATACTACTATTCAGTCCGCTTTAGTGAACCAAACGTTATCTACTAAAGTCAATAATGAAAATATAAAAGAGGTGATAACGTTAGCAGCTCATTATCATGAGAAGCTAGGATTAGACTATTCTGATAATGTGGCTGGGGCTATCTTCACTCAAGTATCGAAGACAGTGAAGAGCACTGTAAAATCAGATATGAATCAGCGCGCGTTCAGAGTAGATCGAATGATCGATAATGTAGTGACGAGTAAGCGATTTGGCTTTCCTATTATGTTATTGATGCTTGGAGGTATTCTATGGCTGACTATTATCGGGTCTAACTATCCATCTAGTGCATTATCAACATTGTTATTAGAAGAGTTATATCCTATATTAAAGAGTGGAGCAGAGAGTCTTCATTTTCCATGGTGGTTATCAGGGTTTTTAGTAGATGGAGTATATCTAGCTACAGCTTGGGTTATAGCAGTAATGTTACCACCTATGGCTATATTCTTCCCTCTGTTTACCTTATTAGAAGATTTTGGGTATCTACCAAGAGTAGCATTTAACCTAGATCGACTTTTTAAAGGGGCAGGAGCACATGGTAAGCAAGCTTTGACAATGAGTATGGGATTCGGATGTAATGCTGCTGGAGTGGTCTCTACTCGTATTATTAATAGTCCTCGAGAAAAGCTAATCGCTATCATTACGAATAACTTTTCGCTGTGTAATGGTCGTTGGCCTACACAGATATTGATGGCAAGTATCTTTATCGGAGCCTTAGTACCATCGTATTTGTCTAATACTATCTCTACGCTTGCAGTAGTGGGAATCGTGGTATTAGGAATAGGATTTACATTCTTTACTTCATGGATGCTGTCTAAGACTATGCTAAAAGGGCAGGCTTCTTTCTTTACCTTAGAATTGCCTCCTTATAGACCGCCGAGAGTATTACAGACGATCTATACATCATTAATTGATAGAACACTTATTGTATTATGGAGAGCTATTGTATTTGCAGCACCTGCAGGAGCAGTTATTTGGTTGATCTGTAATATTGATATAGGAGATAAGAGTATAGCATTATGGACTATACAAGGTTTAGATCCTATCGGTATCTTCTTAGGGTTAAATGGAGTTATTCTATTAGCTTATATCGTAGCTATTCCTGCTAATGAGATTGTTATTCCTACGGTATTAATGTTGACTGCTATGGTATTAGGAGATGCTTCTATCGGTGAAGGCGCTGGTGTGATGTTTGAGGTATCGGATGGAGAGATAGCGACTATCTTGCACATGGCAGGGTGGACTACATTGACAGGAGTGAACTTGATGTTGTTCAGTTTACTGCACAATCCATGTAGTACTACGATATATACGATATATAAAGAAACGAATAGTGTGAAGTGGACTACTATAGCTTCATTATTACCAGTTCTTTTTGGAGTTATTGTGTGTTTTGTCGTAGCGCAGTTATGGTATTTATTTACCTAATTTAGTAAGAGTATAATTATATTTATTATAGTATCCCCTTCTTCATTTGATATGGAGAAGGGGATTTTCTTTATATGATTATAGAATTACTTTATTATTGGGCGAATCACGAGATTATATGATGGATAATATAGGTTCTCTTAGTGTAAGTACATATTTTATGTGAATTAACTCTTTATGTTTGTCACCTTGTATGCGAATTGTTTTATTTGACTAATGATCTTTATAGAGATAGAGGTCATTTTTTAATTTTAAAAAAATGAGCTATGAGACGAGTTTTAGTATTAGGAGCATTGCTAGTCTTTACTAGTATATATGCACAATCACCTAAGAATAGTAAACAGACAGATTATGAAGTAAGTGCTTCGGAGTTATTAGATAAAGGAGAGTATTACAAACTAACAGAAAGTCAAAGGACTAAGATTATAGAACGAAAACGTACTATCGGCAGAGAGTTTGAAGCGATAGGACGTGACCGTTCATTGTCAGGTAGAGAAAAAGGTTTAAAAAAGAGAGAGTTAGCAAGGAGTTTTAGACAGGATATTTATATTATCCTTAATGACTCTCAGAAGGTGAAGTGGGATAAGGCATCTCATCATAAGTATCAAAATAAAAGCTATAAGAATGATATAGAGCACCAGTTAGATATGTTAGAGATAGAGTATGAAAGAGATATTAAAAATATCGAAATCATCTATAAGGACAATGATTCTAAAAGAAAGATAGCAAAGAATAATAGAAAAGCGGAATATAAACAACAGAAAGCGATACTTAAGAGACAAAAAGATAAGCTATAGCATCGCTTTGTTAAGTGAGTAAGGTATAGGATACCCCCTAATAGACAATATGTTTGTTAGGGGGTATTTGTTTTTAATATATAGCTAAAAAATGTGCATAATGTACATGAATAATGTGCTGATTAGTCTGTATTGAGATTTTTATTATTCATCTGTTTAATTATGTAATGAAGTAAATCAAATATTTAGTAGATATTCTTCTTAGTTGTTTTGTATAATATAGTTGAATAATACAAGGAAAGAGGTGAATAGTTATATGGTTTACTCATAAAAAATATTCTTTCACCCATTTGATTATGGTTTTATTGGCTTTGATACGATGTGTTTGAATAGTATAAGTGTTTTTTGTAATTTATTTATTTATATGGTATAAATTTGTGTTAAAAATATAAGATAAAATATTTGTATAATATAAAGTTTTGAAAAAATGAATAGATATCTACTTGTTTTAGTATGTGCAGTATTAACTTTTTCTGCTCATATAAGTTTCGCTTCTAATCCTAAAAAAGAAGCAGCTCAATGGAAATATGATATTGAGTGTGCAGGTACAGGAAGTGAAGGAACATTCTTAGTAAAGATATGGACGTACAGTAATAAGGCTGTAATTCCTAATGAAGAAGCTAAGAAAAATGCTGTACATGGAGTTTTGTTTCGTGGTTTTGCAGCGAATGGAGTAGGGTGTGTTTCTCAACGTCCTCTTATAAAAGATGCTTCAGTTCAACATGAAAAAGCAGATTACTTCAATACTTTCTTTGGTAAAGAAAGTCCTTATTTAAAATATGCTTCTATTTCTTCTTCAGTTCCAGAAGTAATCAAGGTAAGTAAAAAAGAATACAAAGTAGGATATGTGGTATCTGTATCTAAAGATTTATTACGTAAAGACTTAGAAGTAGCAGGTATCGTTAAGAGTTTATCTGCTGGATTCTAATCAACTTATATGTACGCTGGTACTACTAATTAAAAAAATAATAGGATGATCAATAAAGTAATTCGGTTATCCGTACTATCTCTAATACTCTTAGTTCTGTCGTGTAAAAGCAAGCCTACTAATACTATGGCTAGCTTCTATACTGGTAAGACAGTAGAGTGTGTGAGTGCAGATATGTACGGTAATGAAGTAGTACAAGTATATGCTACTGGTAAGAATAGGAGTGCGGTTATCGCTGAAGCTAAAGAGATGGCTATAAAAACAGTAATGTTTCAGGGAATCGTAACGGATAAAAGAGAGTGTTCTGTAAAACCTATCGTAACTGAGCCTAATGCTGAAGAGAAGTATAAAAAGTACTTCGACAAATTCTTTAAAAAAGGAGGTAAGAATAGAAAGTATACCTCTGTAAAGAGAGCAGCATTTCAAAGTAATGTGGTTAAACACGGAATCAGTTATGAATCTTATAGTGTAGAGGTAACTGTAGCTCGCAAAGAGATAATTAAAAAACTTGAAAAAGATAAAATTGTAAAAATAAAAAGCTATGAAAAATAAATTTTTGACTATTTGTCTATGCCTTTTGAGTGTAGGAATGTTTGCACAAGCTAAGAAACCATCTTTAATGGTGGTTCCTTCTGACTCATGGTGTACAAAGAATAGAGTAATGGAAGTATATTATAACCAAGGGGTAGAAGAATATATTCCAGATTATAAATTAGCACTTTTACATTCTGATTTGATGAATGTAATTTCTAAGATTAATATTCTAATGGCAGATAGAGGATTCCCTCTTAAAGACTTATCTGCAACGATGAAAGCTATTAATAAAACTAATGCTGAGAATAACTTGATTACAAGTAAAGCTTCTGGTGCAGCATTAGCAGAAAGCCCATTAGATAGAGTAAGACGTACAGCTAAGTCTGATATTATATTAGAGGTAGATTGGACTATCAATGCTACAGGACCTAAGAAGTCTATTACTTATAACTTAAGAGCTTTAGATGCTTATACAAGTAAACAAGTAGCAGGTGCTCAAGGTACTGGAGCACCATCTTTCTCAGCTGATGTAGCTGTGTTATTAGAAGAAGCTGTATTAGTGAATATGGACAGTTTCGTTAATCAGTTACAAGCTCACTTCGATGACTTATTAACAAACGGAAGAGAGGTAACACTAGATATTTTAGTATTTGACAATGGATCAGGTGTTGATTTAGAAACTGAGTTTGATGGAACTGAGTTAACAGAGGTTATTGATAACTGGTTAGCAGAGAAAACAGTTAATCACCGTTTTAGTAAAGCAGATGCTACAGAGACAATGACTTTATATGAGAGTGTACGTATTCCTCTTTATAAAGCTAATGGTATGGCTCAGGACACCGATGGTTTTGCTCGTGAGTTAAGAACTTTCTTAAAGAAAGCACCATATAATTTAGATGCTAAATTAATCAACAGAGGATTAGGAAGAGCTGCTTTAGTAATCGGAGAGAAATAAGAGCACTATGAATAGAGTTATAGGAAAAATATCTGTAGCCTTATTGTTATTCGCGAGTTTGTTTACATATGGTCAAACAGATAAATGTGAGATATCATTAATGGCTTCTATACCTGAGCAGACAGATGGTTTATACTCTGGAGCAGAGGGACAATTAAAGACTAAGTTAAAAAGTATAGTTGCAGCTAATGGATTAGGCTCTTCAGATGGTTATGCTCAGTTCGCTATTACACCTGAGTTTAATGTAGTAGAAAAGAATATACTACCTGGCCCACCCAGATCTTTTGTATTAGACTTAGAGATGAATTTATTCATTGGTGATTCTTTTGGGCAAAAGGTATTTGCATCAACTTCAGTAAACTTAAAAGGAGTCGGTGAGAGTGAAACTAAGGCTTATATCAATGCATTTAAAAAGCTAAATGCAAAGAATAAAGATGTAGTTGCTTTTATAGAAGATAGTAAGAAGAAGATTATAGCATACTATGATGGGAATTATACTACTATAATCAAGAAAGCAGAAAGCTTAGCTAACCAAAAAAACTTTGAAGAAGCGATGTTTTTATTAACAGCGATTCCAGAGTGTAGTAAAGGTTATGATGCAGGTATGAAAGCTGCTGAAAAAGTTTATCAGTTGTATGTAGATCATGCTTGTATGGAAAACTTTAATAAGGCTAAGGCTGCATGGAATGCACAGCAAGATGCTTATGGAGCACATGAAGCTGGTCAATACTTAGTAACTATTTTCCCAGAATCTAAGTGTTATTCAGCTGCGATAGCTTTACAACGCGAGATGAAGGCACAGGTAAAAGCTGATCTAGACTTTGAAATTAAAATGTACAATGATGCAGTAAGTTTAGAGCAACAAAGAATCGAGGCATGGAAAGCTGTTGGTACTGCATTTGCTAAAAGAAAAGGAGACACTTATGTTGTCTTAAGAAGATAATACTCAAAAAAAAATACTAATATGAATAAAATAACATTTATGATTACTGCTTCATTAGTAGTATCATCAATTGCAGCTTTTGCTCAAGATAAAAAACAAGTAGCTGATGACTATATGCGTAGTTCATTATATACTATCATCGTGGATGACCACGGTATTAATGGAAATGGAAACTTAAAAGGACAAATCATTAAAGAGACATTCTTTAAAACACCTCTTCCAGAGAAGTTTAATGACCATAACTTAGATAAGTCTTTACGTTCTTTTAAACCTAGTCAATATCCAGTAACAGAAGCAGAGATTGCTGCTGTTGGAGGAAAAGAAGACTCTGGTAAGAAAAAAGGTGGGTTAGGTAAGTCTCTAGGTAAATTCGGTAAGAGTGTAGCTAGTGATAACACTGCAGGTGTGGTAGATACTACTAGTACTGATAAAGTAACAGCTCAATTTATCAAGTTCTTAGCTCAGAATAATGTTGGAGATAAGTTAGTTGCTAAATGGTTTAATGCAGGTAAATATGATGCGTCTACTCAATCTCCTTATAATATGGAGCTGATCAAAGAACGTGGATTATACAATGCTTCTGTATTTGATAAAGATATTGCTGATAAATCAACTAGAGGTAAAGCAATGTTAGAAGATGCAGGAGAGAACTTAATTTCTAATACATTCGTAGTAGGAGTACGTTTTAACTATATTAGTAAAGAAGAAATGGCTAGACAATTGTCAGCTACGACTGCTGCTGTTACTGGATTAATTGGAGGTAAAGCAGCTGCGACTACTAACTCTGCGGTACAATCAGGAGCTTCTGTTGCAGGTAAAGGATATGTGGTAAAAGCGACAGCATTCTTATTCCAATTAGATTGGACTGAGGAAGCCGCAGCTACATTCTATACAAAATACTACAATGCAAACAGCGCTGATCAGTTTATCAAATCTGGATTGTTTAAATTAAAATTAGTAGGAACAGAAACTGCTTGGGCAGATATTCAATCTACTACTTTCTCTAAAGTTTCTGAAAAAGAATTGGTAGAGCGTGCCGCTGTTCGTTCTATTGATAATGTAATTGCTAAATTACAGAAGAAATATGAGCCTTTCCGTACTAAAACTCCTCTTGCTACAACTGAGTCTGAGATTACAGCATTCATTGGTATGAAAGAAGATGTAGAGGCTGGTGATAAATTTGAAGTATTAGAGAAAACTGAAGATCCAGAAACTAAGGTTACAAAATATAAAAGAGTTACAGTTATTAAAGCTGAGAAAAATAAAATATGGGATAACCGATTCGAGGCTGATGTAGAACAAGCTGAGAATGCTGCAAATAATGCAGGTGAAGTACAAAAGATTAAAGCTACTTCATTCTCTGGTAACGCTAAGAACATTTACCCAGGTATGTTAATTAGACAAATTAATTAACATTCGAGTATTTTGTTAATATTTTTTTGCGCACAAAGTCCCTGATCTTTCAGGGGCTTTGTTTTTATAGAAAGAGCTCAAGGTTATTTATCTTGAGCTCTTTCTTGTATTATACCTTCTCCTATTTGAACAGGAGCTCCTAGGTGTTTAGGTTTTTTATTGATTAGGTTATCTAATAATACCTTTACTCTAGCGAACTTTTCTCTAAGCATGGTTTTAAAACCAAAGTTACGAGAGACATCTTGCGCATTATAAGCAACTGTTTTAAGATCAAGATGGTTAGCTATGTAGACAGCTCTTTCATTGTGAAAGGGTTGAGAGATAATTGTAAAACTATCTTGTCCAAAGATAGCTTGCATTCGATAGACAGAGTCTAATGTACGTAGTCCTGCATAATCTAGGTATATCTTTTCTTTAGGAACACCTTGTTCTATAAGGGCTTGTTCCATATCTTTAGGTTCGTTATAGTCATTGCGACTGTGGTCTCCACTCACTACGATATAATCTATTTTGCCTGCTTTATAGAGAGCTGCTGTAGCTTCTATTCTATAGGTGAAGTAGTAGTTTACATAGCCTCCTGCAAGTAATTTAGTAGTTCCGAGTACCATACCCACTTTGTTATGAGGTATTTCATGAACAGAGCTGTACAGTTGTTCTTTGGTAGTATTAGTTACTCTATAGTTTGCAAACCATATAAGGAATAAGGCGAGTAGTGCTAAGTAGAAAGTGTATTTAAAGATCTTTTTCATAGTTGTATAATAGCAATTGTTAAGATCAAATATAAAGCAAAAAACGTTAGTACTAATACCAACGTTTTTTATTCTTTTTTGAGTTTTCTGATTTACGAGAATTGCTCTGACCAGGTTTTTTTCTATAATCTTTTTTAGGAGTTTGACCATCTTTAGTAGTAGTCTCTTTCCAAGGGAAAGGATGATCCGTAACAATCTTTGGTTGTAATCTACCGAACTTACAAATAGCCTCCCAATAGGTCTTCTCAGATTTATCACAGAAAGAGATAGCTACTCCATCATTACCAGCTCTACCAGTACGCCCGATACGGTGTACAAAGGTTTCTGGGATATTCGGTAAGTCGTAGTTAATTACAACAGGTAGATTATCTATATCAATCCCTCGTGCAGCTATATCAGTAGCTACTAGTACTTTTGTTTCTTTGTTTTTAAAGCTATCTAAAGCAGCTTGTCTAGCTGTTTGTGACATATCTCCATGGAATGGCTCAGCGTTGACACCATTCTTTTTAAGTGATTCTACTACAGTATCAGCACCTGCCTTTGTACGAGTAAATACAAGTACATCAGATAACTTTTCGTTACGAATGATATGGTATAATAACTTTTTCTTGTCACCTTTCTCTACGAAGTACACTTTTTGTTTAACAGATTGTGCAGTTGAAGAAATAGGATCTACTGCTACATATTCTGGTTTTTGTAAGAATTCATGGGCTAACTCTCTAATAGGGAGTGGCATCGTAGCAGAAAATAATAAGGTTTGTCTATTAGAAGGAGTAAGTTGTATTAACTTTTTGACATCATCAATGAACCCCATATCTAACATTAAGTCAGCTTCATCTAATACTAAGAAGTGTAGATGATCTAAGTCTAAATGTTTTTGTTTGTATAGATCTAATAATCGACCAGGAGTACCAATGATAACATCTGCTCCTTTGTTTAATTGTTCTATTTGAGGTTTGATAGACATACCTCCATATAGTGTGATATACGTCACATTAGTATACTTAGCGTATTTTTCGAAGTTATCGCCTATCTGAACAGCTAGTTCACGAGTAGGAGTTACGATCAGTACTTTAGCTTTCTTTGCTTTTTTAGTATTTCCAAGTTTGTGTAAATAGTGAATAATAGGCATTGCAAAGGCAGCTGTTTTACCTGTACCAGTTTGTGCACATCCTATCAAATCCTTTTCAGCTAAGATAAAAGGGATTGCTTTTTGTTGAATAGGAGTAGGTTCTTTGTAACCTAGCTCATCTATGGCACGTAATATATTCTTATTTAATTGTAAGTCTTCGAATGTCATATACTTCATCTATTTATGGATACAAAGGTACTTTATTTTATTTTTATTACACGAAGTGCTATTGATAAGCTTTTTCTTTTTGCATTGTATGTAGAGGAATGCTCTTTATTGTCAGTATGTATAGTAACTAGTCTATTTTCTAAGCATCTATTTTTCGTATTAATAAAAAAATGATTAAATTGTAATGTAAATTACTTTATTATGGTCAGACAACTTGAAAAAATATACTATCCTGCAGCAATTATTATGATTGTCATAGTTATATATGCAGCTATTCAGGATATGATTTATCTATTATTATTTATACCTGTATTACTACTTTTAGCAATGATTAAGGTCTACACCACTAATCAGCGTTTAAAATATGCAGGGATAACCACAACAGCTAAAATAGTACAATATGAATCATACCTAAACTTCGATGAAGACCTAGCTACTAGCCGTAGAGGAGATGTGAAAAAAGAGATTCTTATCGTAGAGTTCACTACTAAAGACAACAAAATAGTGCGTGGTAAACCTATGCAGTATAAATTGAATAAACCAGAACTAGAAGATACTGACTTCGAGTACCCTTATAATGAAAAATACATAGCTCTACGAGACTATAACCCTGTAGGAGAAGAGTTCGATATTACTTACGATAGAGATAGACCTGATACTTTTACAGCAAAACAGTTTGTAATGGAAGATTTAGGATGGATGCTTAAGTTTATCTATATCTTAAGTGTTATCGTAGTGATATGCTTAGTATCTGTATTGATAGAATATAATGTAGTAGATACTATAAAAGGCCTTTTCTAAAGAAGATAATCAGGGAGACAATCTATTAGTACTGTAAAGTCTAACTACTAGTATTATATTTATTTTATGAAAGACTTATTCTACGCTGTAGTTTATGTACTATTATTCTACTTCCTTGTTATCGTTAGTTTTATACTTGGTCTTAGTGTCTTTGTTGAGGCATCAGGTATACTTTTTTGTTTATTGCTTACATTAGTGGTAAGTGTTGTTATTCTAACCCTATATAAACTTAACAAAAAGTACCTCGTTTATAGTCTGGCAAAAGTATCAATGAAAAAAAGATGGTTGTGGATAGCTGTATTATTATCTCCATTTATAGTTGCAATTATTTTGGCTATAATACAGTATAAAATTTTAGTCATACTGATATATACAAGTCCATTGTTTATCACGAATATAGTTTTTATTCGGATGAATTATAAAAAAGTAAAAGCTCTTCAGAATCACTGAAGAGCTTTTACTTTTTATAACCATATGATGATTACATATCATTACCTAATAGTATTTCTAACATTGTAATTGCTGCATCACTGATTTTAGTACCAGGGCCAAATACAGCTACTGCGCCAGCATCGAATAAGAATTGGTAATCTTGAGCAGGAATAACCCCACCTACGATAACCATAATATCATCTCTACCGTATTTCTTTAACTCCTCTATTACTTGAGGAACTAACGTTTTATGACCTGCAGCTAGAGAAGAAACTCCTAATGCGTGTACATCATTTTCTACAGCTTGTTTAGCAGCTTCTGCAGGCGTTTGGAATAACGGACCTATATCCACATCAAATCCAACGTCAGCATAACCAGTAGCAACTACCTTAGCTCCACGGTCATGACCATCTTGCCCCATCTTCGCAATCATAATACGAGGACGACGACCTTCTACTTCAGCGAATTTATCAGCTAGTTCACGAGCTTTCTTAAAGCTCTTATCATCTTTTATTTCTTTGCTATACACACCACTTACAGATTGGATTTGTGCTTTAAATCTTCCGAATACGCTTTCTAACGCGTCACTTATCTCTCCTAATGTAGCTCTATGTGTAGCAGCTTCTACTGCTAGAGCTAGTAGGTTACCTTCTCCAGTCTTAGCTGATTGTGTTAATGCAGCTAGTGCTTCAGCTACTTTAGTATTATCACGAGTAGCTTTAATATGGTTTAGACGATCTATCTGAGCCTTGCGCACAGTCTGATTATCTACTTCCAAGATATGTAATGGATCTTCTTTTTCAAGACGATACTTATTTACTCCTACGATAACATCTTGTCCACTATCAATACGAGCTTGTTTACGAGCAGCTGCTTCTTCTATACGAAGTTTAGGAATACCTGCTTCGATAGCCTTAGTCATCCCACCTAACTCTTCTACTTCTTCTATCAGCGCCCACGCTTTCTCAGCGATCTCTTGTGTAAGACTCTCTACATAATAACTACCTGCCCAAGGATCTACTGTTTTACATATTTTAGTCTCTTCTTGTAAGAATATCTGTGTATTACGAGCAATACGCGCAGAGAAATCTGTTGGTAAGGCGATAGCCTCATCTAGCGCATTCGTGTGTAGAGACTGTGTCCCACCGAACGCAGCCGCAGCAGCTTCTATAGCAGTACGAGCCACATTGTTAAACGGGTCTTGCTCTGTAAGACTCCATCCAGAGGTCTGACAGTGTGTACGCAGAGCTAGTGATTTATCAGATTTAGGTTCGAACTGTTTTAGCAACTTAGCCCATAGCATACGACCTGCACGCATCTTAGCGATTTCCATGAAGTGGTTCATTCCTATCGCCCAGAAGAATGACAGTCGAGGAGCGAAGTCATCTATCTTCATACCAGCATTAAGTCCAGTACGGATATATTCTAGTCCATCTGCCAAGGTATAAGCTAACTCAATATCTGCTGTAGCACCTGCCTCTTGCATATGATATCCAGAGATAGAGATAGAGTTAAACTTCGGCATATGAGTACTCGTGTAGTCAAAGATGTCAGCGATGATCTTCATAGAAGGAGTAGGAGGGTAGATATATGTATTACGCACCATAAACTCTTTTAGAATATCATTCTGTATCGTACCTGACAATAGTCTCTTATCTACTCCTTGTTCCATAGCAGCTACAATGTAGAAAGCCAGAACAGGAAGCACAGCTCCGTTCATCGTCATAGATACAGACATCTCACCTAGAGGTATCTGATCGAATAAGATCTTCATATCCTCTACGCTATCTATCGCTACTCCAGCTTTACCTACATCACCTACTACGCGCTCGTGATCCGAGTCATACCCACGGTGAGTAGCTAAGTCGAAGGCTACAGATAGTCCTTTTTGTCCAGCAGCCAAGTTACGTCTGTAGAATGCATTACTCTCTTCCGCAGTAGAGAATCCCGCATACTGACGTATAGTCCATGGGCGGCGTACGTACATGGTAGCATAAGGACCACGTAAGTTAGGCGCAAACCCTGCTCCGAAGCCTATGTGTTCTACTTTATCTAAGTCAGCTTTACTGTAGACTTTATTTATATCGATACCTTCAGCAGTAGTGAAGTCAGATGCTTCTGACTGTGTTCTCACTGTTGAGGTATTTATAGTCAAATGTTGTAAGTCCTTTCTTTTCATGCCTTATTGTTTAGTTGATTTTTCTTCCTCTAATCTATTTTGTTCATAGCTTTCTGCCAGTCGTTTCTCTATAATCGGAACGATAAGCGTCTTACGAGGATTCTGTTTAACAAAAGGGAATAACTCAAGGTCGTGACTCATCACATCTTGAGGATTAGGATACTTATTAGTACCTAATAGGACTTCTTTACCATTGTTGAAAAGCTCTTGTTCTTTTTGAGCACTTTCATTTATTTTTTTCTGGATTGTTCCTTCGATTAGAGAAGTGATTAATCCATCTGCTTTTTCTATTGATTTAAACAGCTCTAATGCTTTCTCAGCTAATTGAGCAGTAAGTGATTCGATATAGTATGCCCCTTCAGCAGGATTGTCCACTGCATCGAAATAACTTTCTTGTTTTAAGATTAAGAGTTGGTTACGAGATATACGATCTCCGAATTCATTCTCTTTGTGATAGATAGCATCATAAGCTAAGTTACTAATCAAGTCAGCACCTCCTAATACAGCACTCATACACTCCGTAGTAGTACGTAGCATATTCACATTATAGTCATATAATGTTTTGTTTCGTTTAGTAGGGATAGCGATGATGTGTATCTTCGCATCTGTGTTGTATTCTTTAGTTACTAGCTCTGCTAGTAAGCGAAGTGCACGTAGTTTTGCTATTTCGAAGAAATAGTTGGTTCCTACAGCTGTTTCTATATAAATAGGAGTATTCTTTAGCTCTACTCTGTTGAGGTACTCATTTAGATGAGCTAGTGCGTATGCTAACTGCTGCGTCATATTAGCACCAGCATTTTGGTACACAGTAGCATCCACATGAATAGCTACATTATTAGCTATACCTACACATTCATTTAGATTACTTAGGTCGCTGTTCAGGTTAGTGTACCAGTTACCATCAGTTGTTAGTTGGTGTATAGGGTCTAATAAGATTGTTATCTGATATCCATTGCTAGTAGCATAGGTAGATAACTTTCTAGTATATGCAGTATCTAGGAAGTTAAATACGAAGAAGTATTGGTGCGTTTTTGGTAGTGCAGTTAATAATTCTGTAGCATCTATAGAAGGATTGTCTATCGTGAAGTAGATCACTTCAGCTCCTCTATTAAGTGTATCAAGCGTCTTTGCTATCGATCTCTCAATATCAAAAACGTATACCCTCTGTACAATGTTAAAATGAGAGGTACTAGTCTGTACAGGAATCGGACGGTGATCAGCATCATTGTGATAGAATGGCTTTACCTTAATTCCCTCTAAACTTTCCCAAACAAGTGTTTCATTGTAGTCAGCGCCTTTTAACTCAAACTGTATTTGGTTTTTCCACGCCTTAGAAGAAACTTTTTCAAATTCTTCGAATAATTGGTTAGTCATAATTTTTGGTTGGTAGTGAAACTTATTGTGCAGACAGTGTGTCAAACTCTATAATAAAGACATCTTCATTCTCCCGCTTCATATAATAATTTTCACGAGCATATTTTTCTGTAGCGTCTCCACTTTTTAGACCTTTGATAGCCTGTCTATCTTTTGCTATTTCGTTTTCGAAGTACTTCTTATTGTCCTCCAGCTTGTTAATCTCTTGATCTATAACCCGCTGTTCTAATAAAGAAGAACTGTCAAAAAATATTATCCAAATTACAAATAAAAGACCTACTAAAAAAAAAGGATTTTTTAGTAGGCTTACATATTTATAATTTTTTAGGGTCTCAACTATTTTCATAGCCTAAAGATAGTAAATTAACCGATTTTTTCATTAATAACTGTACGAACAATATCGATAGCAACAGTATTATAGGTATCATTAGGGATAATGATGTCTGCGAATGCCTTAGAAGGCTCGATAAACTGGTCGTGCATCGGCTTTAAAGTTGTTTGATATCTGTTTACCACTTCCATCATATCTCTACCTCTATCAGCTATATCTCTCTTTAATCTTCTAATCAGACGCTCATCAGAATCTGCGTGAACGAATATCTTAATGTCACACATATCGCGTAGCTCTGGATGACATAGAATAAGAATACCTTCTACGATCATTACTTTACGAGGGTGAGTTAAGATATAATCATCAGTACGATTGTGTTTCACGAACGAGTAAACAGGTTGGTTAATACTGTTTCCTTCTTTTAATTCTTTTAGGTGTTTTACCAATAATTCAAAGTCAATTGAACGAGGGTGGTCAAAGTTAATTAACGTTCTTTCTTCTAACGAAAGATTATCAGTCGCCTTGTAGTATGAATCTTGTGATATAACTCCAACTTCAGTTTCGGGTAGTTCATTTATAATTTGTTGAACTACTGTAGTTTTACCACTTCCAGTACCTCCTGCAATTCCTATAATAAGCATGTTATAATATATTTTTAGCAAAAGTATAAATTAATAATCTTGCATAGAAACATTTTTTATCGATTCACTGTTTTTTGGCTTTTATTATCAAAAGTTTAATAAGCTTCTATATGCTGATTCAGACTCCTTATATTGAGCTGTATTTTAAAAAAGGATTGTTCTTTTTTTGTTTTTAATTCCTTTTTGAGCTTTAAAATCTTCTTTTTATAGAATGTATACCCTCTTTTTTTTCTAAAAAGTAGTTTTTAGCGGTCAATTTGATTGTTTTTCAAAATAAATGATATACTTTTTTTTAAGTATGTTTTTTATTAATTGGTTGATTTATAGTTACTTGTTTTGTTTTTGTGTTTTTTTACTGTATGGATTATATGTTGCTTACCCCTTGTAAAATATAGGGTTGTATAGAAATTGCTCGACAATACATGGACAATAAGCCGAGTTTAGTGGAGCTGAGGTGTTGTTTGTCGAAGGAGTGATCTTTTAATATCCAAGTATTCTCCTCTAAGGATTATATAAAGGATACGAAATGGAAAATAGAAGTAATTATAAGGTAGTATAGTAATGTCATTAAGGATAGTGATAGAGAAAAAGAAGAACAGATTAGAAGGAGAGTTAGCGTATATACTGAGGTAAGTAATAATAGGAGGATACTGCTAGTACTTCCATATTAGAACGAATTGGACAATAAGTGGTTAGTATTGGATAAAATACTGATTTAACTAGTTGTTTATATTGAATCTAAATAAAAAAGCTATATTTGTGTGATTTAAAGAAATAGAACCAAAGAATAAAACAACAATATGGCAAAGAAAGGTAACATACAGCGCAAAGTATTTACATTAAAGAATAGAGAGTATATCACGCCACATTATATACGTATTACATTAAGTGGTAATGATGTAGCAGATTTTAAGAATACAACGATAGGGGTAAATAATAAGATATTTATCGCTCCAGAAGGATGTGCTGAGGTACACTTACCAGAGTTTGACTTCGAGAAAGGGGCATGGAAGCCTCAAGAGGAATCAATCAAACCTTATGTACGTACTTATACACATAGAGGGATAGATTTAGAAAAGAATGAGTTATACATAGATTTCGTAGCACATGGTGATGAAGGGCCAGCTTCTAACTGGGCTATTAATGCAGAGATCGGTGATCCGCTAGGTGTAGCTATGGGATGTGATCCTAGTGAGTTATATCCAGAGGCAGCATGGTATATACTAGTAGGAGATGGTACAGCTATACCAGTATTAGGAGCTATATTAGAGTCTCTACCTGTAGATGCTAGAGTGAATGCTGTGATAGAGGTAGAAAGTGCAGAGGATATACAAGAATTACCTACTCATGCAGAGTCTAAAATAGAATGGCTGATCAACCCTACTTCTGGGCAAAACTCTGAATTAGCGAAGAGAGCAAAAGAAATCATAACAGAGCACAGTGATGAGATGTCTAAGTTCGGATATGTAGCGGCTGAGTTTGATACAGTAAAAGAATTGAGAAACTACCTTCGAAAAGAATTAAACTGGACTAAGGATGAGTTGTACGCTTATTCTTATTGGAAGTTTGGTAAGGCAGAGTCTGCTTCTGAAGCTGACCGTAGAGCTGAAAAAGCGAGCCTAGAATAATCAATTTTTGATAGAAATACTTCATCTTTGTTGTCTTAAAAAATAGAATGATGAAAAGAAGTGTTGTGGTAATATTACTTTCTTTATTAGGCGTGTTTTTCTCACAGTGTAAGGATAGTAAAGAAGTAGAGCAAACTACAGAAGTGCCTACTCCATCAGAACAAAGTAGTATAACTCCTACTGAAGAAGAAGTAGAGGAGAAGGAGGTCATATATGGTACTTATGAAGGAAAGTTTCCTTGGACAGAAGAAGGAGAAGATATGGAGATACTCCAAGTATCTGCTCAGATCAAAGAAGGTAATAAGTATGTCTATAGAGTCATTAGCTCTACAGGTACACATCATGAAGAAGGAGAGTGGGAGCTAGAGCAGGATAGACTGTACCTGAGAGAAGATGAGTATAGTGCTGCACATGCGTTCTTAGTAAAAGAAGGCAAATTATACTTTCTAGATAGTGAAGGAGATGTGGTGAATGAGCATGAATCTGGAGATTATATATTAGTGAAGAAATAAAATAGTTTTCCATAAATTGAACAAAAAGAGATGATACGATATTATTGTATTGTCTCTTTTTTTTGTTTTAAAGAGGACACTACTTTATTAACTAAGAGTAAGGTTATTCTTTTTAGTTATCTCTTATATGAGAATAGAGAAGAGATATTATGGTAAGATTTTTTAAAACAGAGGTGATTAAGCTTTACAGTTTATTTAAAAAAGTTGTTTTAAAGTATTGGTTATTAAATAAAGTGTTTATATTTGTCCCAAATCAATGAAGAAAATGTTTATATCAATTATAAAGAAGGGAAAGAAACAGTACTTACGTCCGACGTCGTGAGCAGCTTTCCTATGGATATGAATTAAAGATATACTAAAGGGGCTTGTCATCACGACAAGCCCCTTTTTTTGGTTTATGGTCAGAGGGTATTACAGAATAGTATAGTTTTTGATCTGAGTAAAGAGAATACATTTAATAACAAATTAATTTTATATGAAAGTTTTAAAATTTGGAGGTACTTCAGTAGGAAGCCCAGAAAGGATGCAACAGTTGTTGCCGATTATTCATTCGCAGCAAAGCGATCGTCATTTAGTAGTCTTATCTGCTGTGTCAGGTACTACTAATGCCTTAGTAGGAATAGCAGAAGCGTATACTAATGGCAAAAAGGAGGATGCAAAGAAACAAATCGATAACCTATATGCTACTTATAAAACTTTCATAAAGCAATTATTTAAAACAGAGGAGGGTCTGCGGATGGCGACAGAAGTAATAGATCACCACTTTAATTTGTTAGAGTCTTTTAGCAATGATCTATTTACTGCCATAGAAGAAAGAATAGCATTAGCACAAGGAGAGTTACTATCTACTACGCTATTTCACTTTTACTTAAAAGAGATTGGGGTAAGCTCTGTATTACTTCCAGCACTTGATTTTATGCGTATCGATGAAGAACAAGAACCTAATCTTGACTATATCCGTACTCAAGCAAGTACTCTATTAGCACAGTACCCTAAGGATACCTTATTTATTACACAAGGGTATATCTGTCGCAATGCTTTTGGGGAGATTGACAACCTAAGAAGAGGTGGGTCTGACTATACAGCTTCTCTAATAGGGGCAGTGTTACAAGCAGAAGAGATACAGATCTGGACAGATATAGATGGATTCCATAATAACGATCCTCGTTATGTACCGAATACCAAGCCTATTGCTAATCTGAGCTTTGATGAGGCAGCAGAGTTGGCTTATTTTGGAGCAAAGATTTTACACCCACAGAGTGTATTCCCTGCGAAGAGATTTAATGTGCCTGTGCGATTATTAGATACGATGGAGTTAAGTGCACCAGGTACTTTAATCTCAGATAACTGTCAGAACGATGATCAGATCGTGGCGATAGCGGCTAAGGATGGTATCACGGCTATACGTATTCACTCTTCGCGTATGTTATTAGCATACGGATTTTTAAGAAGAGTATTCGAAGTATTCGAAAGATATAAAACACCAATAGATATGATCACTACTTCTGAGGTAGCTGTATCACTAACCATAGATAATACGCAGTATCTAAAAGAGATTATAGAAGAGCTAAACTTCTTCGGTCATGTAGAGGTAGATACAGATCAGGCTATCATCTGTATCGTAGGAGATTTTAGAAATAATAAATTAGGGCATGCTACTATCGTCTCTGAAGCAGTGAAGCACTTGCCTATCCGTATGATATCGTATGGTGGAAGTGAGCATAATATTTCTATTTTAGTTCCAGCTAGTCAGAAGTTAGAAGCATTGAGATCATTACACAGTAGATTATTTTAAACAAGGAATAGGATGACAAGAGAGATAATACAAGAATTAGAAGGAGTAGAGACTCCTTTATATTACTACGATTTACCACTTTTAAGAGAAACACTATCTGTCGCTAAGAGTGCAGCAGATCGTTTTGGTTATCATATTCACTATGCTATAAAGGCTAATAATAATCCGCGTATCTTAAGAGAGATTAGTGCTCACGGCTTCGGTGCAGACTGTGTGAGTGGGCTAGAGATAGAGCGCTCTATAGCGGAAGGCTTCTCTCCATCAGATATCGTGTTCGCAGGAGTAGGTAAGACAGACAGAGAGATATTAATCGGGTTAGAGAATCAGATTATGTCGTTTAATGTAGAGTCTGTACAAGAGCTACAAGTGATAGGTAATTTGGCTACTAAGCATCAGCTAAAAGGGCGTATCGCTTTGCGTATAAACCCTAATGTCGATGCAAAGACGCATCACTATATCACTACAGGATTAGATGAGAATAAGTTTGGTATTATGATGCATGAGTTAATGAACTGTATCGAGATCATCAATAAGAATGAATATTTAGAATTAATAGGATTGCACTTCCATGTGGGATCGCAGATCACAGACCTGAATGTGTTCAAACGTCTATGTCTAAAAGTAAATGAGTGGAATACTTGGTTCTATGAGAGAGGACATGATGTACCTGTGTTAAACTTAGGTGGAGGATTAGGGATTAATTACAGCGAACCTGATGAAGAAGCTATTGTTAACTTTTCTAATTTCTTTTATTTATTCCACGAGTTTTTAGACGTGAGACCACATCAACAAATTCACTTTGAACTAGGGCGTTCTATCATTGCGAATAGTGGGACTCTAATCAGTAGAGTGTTATATATAAAGGAAGGACTAAAGAAGAACTTTGCTATTCTAGATGCAGGTATGACAGAGTTATTAAGACCTGCCTTGTACCAAGCGTATCACAAGGTAGAATTGCTATCTGATAAATATGCGGATGAGGTGACTAACGAAACAGAAGTGAAGTATGATGTAGTAGGGCCGATCTGTGAGAGTAGTGACTGTTTTGGCAAAGATGTTTTACTTCCAAAATTAAAAAGAGGTGATCTAATTGCTATTCGTTCTGCAGGAGCTTATGGAGAGGTAATGTCATCGCGTTATAACTTGAGACAAGAGTTAGAATATTTTTTCAAAGAATAACATTAAAATAGTTTCATATTAAGAATAGTTTGTTAAATTTGAGTTCGAACAATAGAAAGTTATAAATTTAAAAAAGAGTAATAATGACATTAGGAGACATTGATGTAGCAGGAGAAATAATTGATTTAAATTTTCAATTATTAAGAACACAGATTTTATTAGAAGAAGTTTTAAAGCACAATGCAGAAACAATGAAATTGCCTTCACCAGAAGCAATGAATGAAATCAATGAGTTCGCTTTGAAATCTATTCAACAAAAATTCCCAAATATGAATATTGGAAGAAAAGAAGATGAGCCTCAAGCAGAGCAAGCTGAATAAGCTAAATAATACAAAAAAAAGTCATACTACTAGTATGACTTTTTTATTATAGTTATCTGAGGTAATGTGTGTCTATATATTATAAGCAGTAATCAGCTCCCCAGTCTTGGTGACCTCTGTCTTTCCAGCATTGGTAGCTTTCTTTAATACCAAGTACTCTAAAAGTGTCTTTCTTTTTCTCTACAGTCATGATTACTTTCAAAGCTTTTAACGAATCATCGTTGATACCATCTTCTAATAAAGAAAGGGTGAATTTATTAGGATCTGTTGTCGTTGCCTTCGTGATGATATAAGTGTAATTGCCTTCTGCAGCCATATCTTCAGGTGCATATTCTTGCATGATCTTTTCGATAGAGTTTAAATTCTGCTCTATAATAGTCTTATTCAGAGTGTTGATTTCACTCTGTTCGATTATTCTAAACTCTCTATCTTCTGCTGTCATAGAAGTCAATAAATTCGGTTGATCTACAGGAGCATTGCCTGCAGTAGCACTATTATTTCCACAACCCATAGAAATGAAAGCAAAAATAAAACCTACTACAACGATAATCTTTTTCATACTTATTTAATTTTAGCTTTGAATTATGTTTCAAAAGTAAACAATAAGAACTTAAAGTTTGGTTATAGTAGGTTTGATAAATTACTAAATAATAGTTAATTATTTAGGGGTTGTATTTTTGATAATAATAATTTATTGACGTTTTTTTTATTATATTCCTATTTCAAACTGTAGTCTAAAATACCAATTGTTCTTCGTAGGGCCTTGGTAGAACTTTTGTTTATCATACGTTAACTCAGCTTGTAACTTAAAAGTATGTTCCCAAAGGTATTTGTTTGCTCCTAGTGAAAACTGTGTTGTATTTGGTAAATTGAAGTCTGTGTTTTTATGTAATTGGTCTTTCATAGTTTGAGTAGATACTCGTCCTATGATCTCATAGTTACTAGGGAAGATATAACTTAGCTGGTAGTCCATTCCTTGACCAGCAAAGATATAGTTATACCCAGCTGTAGGATCTTCAAGATTGTTTAATGATAATGCATCGTCTAAGGTTCTGTTCATATAAGATACCATACCAGCCCATCCATTATATTTAACGATACCGTCTAGCATTAATGAGTTGAATGACTTTGCTTCTCCTAGTTTATTCCCTGTTTGACCTTGTGATTTCATTGCATTATTATTGCGATGGAAGGTACCTGACAACATTAATTTAGGTGTTGCTTCTCTAGCTAAGTCACCTTCAAAGAATGCACCATTCTTAGAGAAACTACCTAAAGGGAATAACTCTACTCTACCTGTTAATGCATAGCTATCGCTTTCGCTCCCTGAGAAGTTACGACCTCTACCTGTAGATACCGCAGTTTTAATATTATATCCGAACTCATTCTTCTTCTCACGTAAGTAATAGGCTTGTATACCGAAGTCACGATCGATGTTGAACTTAGAGTTGTTAATAGAACGATCTGTTAACTGTAGTGCTCCTGATGAGTTAATACGCTGTCTGTTACCAGGTAGTTTAGTCTGTCCGAAGATAAAGTTCCAGTTTTCGTTAGGACGATATGTTAAGGCAGCATCACGGATGATATTAATAGGTTCATTCTCTTTGGTTGTCCCTAAATCTTTAGGAGCGAATGAAAGCTGAATTACATATAAGAACTTAGGGCTACCTACGAAACCGTCAAGTCTTAGACGCAATCTTCTGATTTCTCCTTCATAGGTGTTTTTCTCACCATCGTTTTCATTGAAGGTTAATCTGTTCTGCATTCTGAATCGGATATTTAACTGGAAGATACTGTCTGCAGAAGTCATTCCTAGTCCTTTACCATAACTATAGTATGGTAGTTGTTCTAATTTTAATTCATTACTAGTGGTTTCATGCTTAATTTCCTGTGCCATTGTCAGCATTGGACAAAGCAAAAAAAGACATTGTAAAAGCTTTTTCATAGTGTGTTGTATTTATTTGTGCAAAAATAACATTAGTTTTGCAATAGGAATACTTATGTTGTTACTTCAATGTAAAGATAGTGTTACCAAAAGGTTAAGGAAATAGATTTAATAAGAAATTATGGTATATATAGGTTATCATTTTAATGTAGAACCAAGAGAACTTGGTACAGAAATACTGATTGCGGAGTTAGGAGAAAAGGCATTTGAGAGTTTTGAAGAGACAGCAACAGGTGTTAGTGCTTATGTTCAAAAAGATTTGTGGACAGAGGATATTTTAGAAGATGTTTTTATTTTACAGTCAGAACAGTTTACAATTACTTATAGAAAAGAGGAAATAGCTCAAGTAAACTGGAATGAGGAGTGGGAAAAGAACTTTGACCCAATCGATGTAGATGGTATATGTTATGTTAGAGCACCATTTCACGAGAAGACAAGTGCTCAGTATGATATCGTTATAGAACCAAAGATGAGCTTCGGTACAGGACATCACGAGACTACCTTTATGATGATTCGCCAAATATTAAATAATGATATGCAAGATAAGGTAGTGCTAGATATGGGATGTGGTACGGCTATCTTAGCGATACTTGCTGCTATGCGCGGAGCTAAGCACGTAGATGCTATCGATATTGACAACTGGTGTTATCTTAACTCTATAGAGAATGCTGAGAGAAATAACTGTGCTAACGTAGAGGTATTCGAAGGAGATGCTTCTATCATTAGTAAAGAGCCTAAGTACAATGTAATCTTAGCTAATATCAACAGAAACATCCTATTAAATGATATGGACAAGTATATTGCTAGTTTATATCAAGGAGGTGAGATTTACTTCAGTGGATTCTATACAGAAGATATTACAGCGATTAAAAATTGTGCAGAAAAGATTGGTTTAGTTTTTGAAAGTTCTTTAGAAAAGAATAATTGGGTATCTTTGAAGTTTATAAAAGGATAAAATTTCATTACTATATAATATATTATGAGTACACAAGAGCAAATTCAGGAAAATGTAGATGTATCTGAATTACTGAATGGAAACAGTGAAATTGTTTTGTATAATGACGATGTAAATACTTTTGATCATGTCATCGATACGCTTATTCGCGTGTGTGATCATACATCTGAACAAGCAGAACAATGTGCTGTATTAGTACATTATACAGGTAAATGTACGGTTAAAACTGGGGAGTTTAAGAAACTTAAGTCTCAGTGTTTACAATTATTAGATGCAGGTTTAAGTGCTGAAATTATCTAATAATTATAAGGTATAGAAGTGTAACAGGACTGAGGTACTGTAGAAAATATAAAAAGGCTACTCATATCATATGAGTAGCCTTTTTTGTGATTATTTCTCTCTAAATTTTATGCCAATGAAAGTTCGAGTAGGGTTACCCCTTTCTACTTTCGTTTGGTTTAGCCACGTATTCTTTTCTTCTAGTTTGACTTCATTTAATGCCATATTCTGAAGTTTATCTAGTATTCTTTCGGTGGCTAATTTTTTGTTTTGGTGCTGAGATCTACTATCCATTGCTAGTACAGTAATACCTGTAGGCAGATGAGTAGCTCTCACAGCTGAGCTAACTTTATTGACATTCTGTCCGCCAGCTCCAGAACTACGTACAGCTTGATATTGAATATCGCAGTCAAGAATCGCAGGATCACTTGCTTTAGTGCTTTCAAAAATACCGATGTACCAATTCTTTCTTTTGTGTTTAGGTCTAAAGGGACTTTCGCAAATCCACTGTATTGTACCTAACCAAGTTCTCAAAAAAGTATCAACTTCTTTAGACGTTTCGACGATTTGGATAAAGACCGACGCGCCATGTGCGTCGGCTTCATCCTGTATTGGATCAACTTTAATATTGGATTTGACTGCGTCGTCTATAAAAAGTTGTGCGATCTTCTTAACGGCAAAATCACACTCTTGGGGGCCTCTACCTGATGTAATCTGAATAACTGTTGCCATAATTACTTATCCATTCTTACAAATTTAGGGGTAAAGCTTCCCAATACTTTTACTAATTCGCTTTGAGCTTGCATCACTGCATTGATGTCTTTATAAGCCATTGGGGCTTCATCTACGCTACCTCCGATAAGTTGAACACCTGTAGAGCTAAGCTCTTTCTTAATCTCACTCTTGGTAAACTTCTGTTTACATGCCGCGCGTGAGTGTAGGCGTCCTGCTCCATGAGAGGCAGAATTTAAGCTCTCTGCATTTCCCAGACCTTCGACTATATAGCCATTAGTAGTCATCGATCCCGGGACTATTCCTAATTGTCCTTCTGCAGCAGGAGTAGCTCCTTTGCGGTGAACAATTAATTCTTTGTTATTAATCACTTCTTTCCAAGCGAAGTTATGATGGTTTTCGATAGTGAAAGCTATCTGCTTACCTAATGCTTTAGCAATGCGACGGTGTATATCATCGTGACATGCCTTTGCGTAATCTCCTGCAAGATTCATGGCTAACCAATACTCTTGCCCATCATGTGTGTTGAGGTCTAACCAAGCTAAATGTTGTGCATTGCTTGGTAGAGGGCATTGTTTAGTTGCTAAATATGTGTAGTGCTTAGCGATATTAGCTCCAAGACCTCTTGATCCACTATGTGAAAGAACTGCGATATATTCTCCAGGTTCTAATCTCCACTCAGGTTTAGTCTCCGTTAATCGAACGATACCAAACTCTACGAAGTGGTTACCACTACCTGATGTTCCTAATTGTTTGTACGCTTTATCTAATAAGCCTTTTACAAAAGGAATATTTTTAAACTCTTCTCTGCTGAATACTTCATGATCAGCTTTGACTTTATGTGTGTCATACATACCGAACTTGGTGTGTTCTGATAATATGTTTAACAACATATGGTCTTTCCCTTTTAGGAAGCTGGCAGGTAGATTAAAGACTGACATACTCATACGACATCCTATATCTACACCTACTCCATAAGGAATAACGGCATTATCAGTAGCTAATACTCCTCCGATAGGTAAACCATATCCGTAATGAGCGTCAGGCATTAATGCCCCCTGTACTGCCACAGGTAATTTTAAAGCAGTGAACAGTTGGTATTTCGTCTGTTCGTCAATGGCATCTTCTCCATAAATAGAGAATGGTACTCTATTGGTATTCAGTTGATGCTTTTTGACTTCCACTTGCTTTATCATACTCTCTGCTACTTTGCCCCAGATACCGTCTCCTATGTAAGAATCAGGGTTCTTTAGGACAAGCTTAGCTTCTTCAAGTATGTTGTTTTTATTCTCTTTTTTCTTATATCTATTTACTTGCCCTAAGGCGATGTTTATTGTATTGTTTTGAGGAAAGCCTATTTTAATAAAGTCTCTCCCAGAAAGTTTCCTTCCCATGATGTAAAATTTAAATTGACTAAATGCTCAATTGTTAGTTCACAATTGATTTGTTTTTTACTGATGATCTTTAGCATCTATCAGTCAATTCGGGTTTTAATGACGTTAAGGGTCCGGAATAAACACAAAAAAGCCCGAATTTAAATCTTCGGGCTTTTCATTTATATATAAAATTAGATATTCTAAATAAAAGTAGCACGAAGATACACCCCAGCAATCTCTGCTGATGCGAATGATGTAGAAGTATAATTTAGTACAAACATTTTTTCTTCGTTTTTAATTGTTAAACTTTATTTTCAGTGCAAAGATTGTATAAAAGATTTGAATTGTGCAAGGGAAAAGAGAAAAAATATTTTGTAAATAAAATATTTATAAGGTATTTAGATACTAATATCCTAAACTTGGGAGGGAGCAGCTGATACTGTGTTTTTTGTGTAAATGGTTTTAAGATAGGTTGTTAATTTAGTTTTATTTTGAAAAGTATCAATCAAGATCAGCAGCGATTACTTTGAATTTTATAAAAGCAGGAGAAGGAATAGATCAGTTCTATCCTCACTTAATAATTAATAGAGGACTTAAGAATACAAAGGATCCTAAGACAGTAAAATAGTCTATTCTATAAGAAATTAAAAAACGCTTAAAATTAATAGTATAATTTTATTTAAGACAGCAATAAGTCATTATGATTTATTGCTGTTTTTTGTATGGTCATATTTTATCAGTGATTTAAAAGTTTACCTTTGTGTATCACAAAAAAAATAAAACAAATGAAAAAGATTTATTTATTCCTTCTAGGATTGAGCTTATCACTTCAGTCATGTGTGACGAAGGAAGAAATGTACGTAAAAGATAACGGGGCGGTAGATTACACCTTTAAGATGGACTTTAAAGAGTTGTTACAAAATGTGCCTGATAAGAATGCTATTTTTAAAGGAGATGCCGAGAAGTTAGAATTGATTAGCGGACAGGAATTAAGCATAGATCAGATACTTGATTTCGCTATGTTAAAAGAAAAGAATGGAGAGCAGAAGAAAGATAGTATTATTAAAGCAAACAAAGAGTTATTTGACAATACTAAGAATGTACGCTTTATGATTAATATGAAAGACTCTTTAGCTGATTTTAATTTAAAAGTAATTGCAAAAGATATGGCAGACTTGAATCAATCACTTATAAATATCAATAAGATAACAGATAAAACAAGTGAGCTAGATAAGAAGCAAAATGGGAAGAAACAACCTCCTTTATTAGTGGAGAGTAAGTATAGCCTAGACAGTAAACAATTCGAAAGAAAGGTTAGTGTAAAAGATACTGAAGAAGCTAAGAAATCGAATGAGATGGGAGGAATGGAAGCGATGTTTACTTATGTTCTAAAAACAAGTTTTGACAAGAAGATTAAGTCTGTATCTTATGAAGATGCCGTAATCAGTAAAGATGGTAAATCTTTTGAAAAGAGATTCTCTATGTCTGATATTATAGCTAATCCTAAAGTGTTAGAATATAAAGTGGAGTTCAAATAAGAGCATAAAGATTCTATTTTGAACATCTAAAAATAAAAAGAGGAATTTACTAAGTGTAAATTCCTCTTTTTTTGTATTATAATTTATTCATATTTCCAGCTAAAGCTTCAATGAATTTACCAATAGGACCTTTTACCATCATTGCCATCATTGGGTTAAAACTACCTTCGAATTGAAGTTGTATCTCAGAGTTATTAGCATCTACTTCAGTAATATTTCCTGTTAATGTAAAAGGAAGTTTATCACTAGCAGCACCTAAAACAACTTTAGAGTGAGGAGTTTGATCTTTTTGTTTTAATTTAATCTCTGGCATTCCTTTTAATGCAAAGATAAAAGAATCATCTCCTGTAACTTCAAACTTAGCAATTGACTCAGGCATTAGTTTTTCAAAGTTCTTAACGTCTGTCAAAGCGTTGAAGATATATTCTGCTGATTTAGCAACAGTTACTTTTTGACTTTCTAAATTCATATATTCTAGTATTTAGGATATTATTATTGATTCCATTCAGCAGGGTTCTTTCTCCACTCTTGTAGTGTGTCTAGATCACTATCTGAAATATATTTTTGATTTACTGCATTTTCTAATAAAGAAGAGTAGTTACTTAGTGTAGTTAGTTCTATTCCAGCATTTTTGAAGTTGTCTTCAGCTACTTGGAATTCATAAGTAAAGATAGCAGCCATACCTAGGATATTAGCTCCGTTCTCTTTTAGTGCGTCAACGGCTTGTAAGCTACTTTTACCAGTACTGATAAGATCTTCGATAACAATAACTGATTTACCAGCTTCTAATTGTCCTTCGATTTGATTTTGTCTTCCGTGTTTTTTAGGTTCAGGACGTACATATACAAAAGGCAGTTCTAAAGCTTCTGCTACTAGAAGGCCTATACCGATAGCTCCTGTAGCTACTCCTGCGATTACATCTGGTTTGCCATATTTAGCTACGATGTTCTCAGCAAATTCTTTTTGTAAGAACTTTCTAATCTCTGGATAAGACAATGTGATACGGTTATCGCAATAAATAGGTGATTTCCATCCTGAAGCCCAAGTAAAAGGATTTTTAGGATTTAATTTAATTGCGTTAATTTGCAGAAGTGACTCGGCAGTTTTGTGTGCTGTTTCTTTATTAAAAATCATAATACAAATGTATAAAGTTTTTGTAAACGACAAACCATTGTTCTTAACAGATAAAATCGAGAAAGAAACCGATTTTCAACTGTTCTTATTAGATAGTGTCGATATTGACAAAATTATCATTAAATATTTTCAAAATAAAATTGAGAAGGCTTTTTTATATCATCCAGATGAAAAAGAGATCTTAAAGAAGATAAAAGAAAAGATACCAGTACAGAAAGCAGGAGGTGGAGTTGTGTTTAATCCAAAGGGAGAAATTCTTTTTATTCTTAGAGGTGGTAAGTGGGACTTACCTAAAGGAGGAATTGAGAAAGGAGAAGAAATGGAGGAAACAGCTATACGAGAGGTAGAGGAAGAAACAGGTGTGTCTAAACTTAAGATAGTGCGTAAATTGCCTAAAACGTATCATATCTTTAAAAGAAATGGTAAGTATAGATTGAAAATTACTACTTGGTATAAAATGACTTCTACTTTTGACGGACCATTAGTAGGTCAGATAGAAGAAGATATAGAACAAGTAGCATGGTTAAATAAAGAACAAATCCGAGAGGCAATGAATAACTCTTATGAGAATATTAAGTTGCTTATAGATGAACTAGGAATATTAAAAGATGAATAATTTAAAAAGCCTATCTAAATCGATTTAGATAGGCTTTTTTAGATTCTATATTGGATTAGAATTTTACAGTAGGAGGGACTAGTTTAGAATAGTCTCCTTTATTACGGATAACATCTCTCACTATACTAGAGCTAATAAATGAAGTACTCGCTGCTGTTAGTAAAAAGACAGTTTCTATTTTTGTCAAGAAACGGTTTGTATGTGCAATTGCTTTTTCAAACTCGAAGTCAGCTGGATTTCTTAGTCCTCTAAGAATAAACTGCGCCTCTACCTTAAAGCAGAAGTCTGTGGTTAGTCCTTCGTAAGTAGCTACTTTAATTTTAGGCTCATCTTTAAATGTCTCTTCTATAAAACGCTTTCTGTCTTCTAGTGAAAACATATATTTTTTATCTGAGTTTACTCCGATAGCAACAATAATCTCATCAAATAGAGGTAATGCTCTTTGGATAATATCATAGTGGCCATTTGTAATAGGGTCAAAAGAACCTGGTAAAACTGCTCTTCTCATGGTATCTAAAATTAATTTGCTTTCTGCAAAGCTAAAACAATTGCATTGTCAAACAAGTCAGCTAGGGCAATATTAGCCGCTTTTGCTTGTTGTGGTAGAATACTTTCGTTCGTTAAACCTGGTACAGTATTCATTTCTAATAAAAATGGAACTCCATCCACTATGATGAATTCACTGCGAGAGAAGCCTTGCATATTTAAAATTGTATAGACTCTACTAGCTATATCTGCTACTTTATCTTTAACTTTATCATCTATTCTAGCAGGAGTTATCTCTTGAGATTTACCTAAGTATTTTGCTTCGTAGTCAAAGAAATCGTTTTCAGAAACTATCTCTGTCATAGGTAGTACTTTTATCTCTCCTTGATAGTCAATAACCCCAACAGATACCTCAGTACCATTTAAAAAACTTTCGATTATAATCTCGTTATCTTCTTTATAAGCTACGTCTATGGCAGTAAGTAATTCTTCTGTAGTTTTTGCTTTAGATATACCAAAACTAGAACCAGATTTATTTGGTTTTACAAAACAAGGTAATCCAACACGTTGAATAATTTCTTCAGTATTGATCACATCTCCTTCATTAAGGTAATAAGAGATTGCTGTTTTAATACCGAAAGGTTTTAAGACAGAAAGCATATCTCTTTTATTCATCGTTAAAGCAGCTTGGTAATAGTCACATGAGGTATGAGGCATTCCAATAAGAGAAAAGTAAGCTTGCATTAAACCATCTTCTCCAGGAGTACCGTGTATAGCGTTAAATACAACGTCAAAAGTGATTTTATTTCCTTTGTAGTTTACTGAAAAATCATTTTTATCGATAGGGAATTCTTCTCCGTTATCATCTACATATACCCATTTGTTTTCAAAGATATGTATAGGGTAAGGAATATACTTAGAGCGGTCTAGTGTTTCACATACTACCTTACCACTAGTTAGTGAGATTTTGTATTCACTAGAATATCCCCCCATAATTACTGCTACGTGCTTCATATAGAGCTAAATTTTAATACGTTAGTATGAATTACTAGTTTGTATTTGTTCAAAACAAATTTATAATAAAACATAGAAACAAAAAATGTTTTCGATTTTATATCTTTGCTCAAAATAAGTAGATATGAAATTAATGGATTTTCTAAAAAGTAGAGCCTTTTTTATTTCCTTAGCGAGTGCAGTCGTAATCGTTATACTAGGTGTGTTCTTAGCGCTTAAGTGGTTGGCACATACGACTAATCATGGAGAAAAGATAGAAGTACCAAGTTTAATTAAGTTAGATACTGATCAAGCGTTACAACTGTTGCAGAAGAATGAGTTGAACATGGTTGTATTAGATACACTTGATTATGATAAAGACTTTCCTCCGTTAAGTATTGTGGAGCAAGACCCTGCTCCGAAGACGGGTGTAAAAACGAATAGAAAGATATATGTGAAGATTAATGCATCGGGTTATGGTAATGTAAAATTGCCAAAGCTTGAAGAATTAACTTACCGTCAGGCCTTAGCGACTATTAAGTCATTAGGTTTAAAAGAAGGAACTATTACATACCAGACTTTCATTGGAAAGGATGTTGTGCTTAAAGTTTATCAAAAAGGTAAAGTCTTAAATGAAGGGGACAAAATAGCAAAAGACTCTAGAATTGACTTTGTTTTAGGAGATGGTAGAGCGGGTTACTCAGAAGAAGAGCTTGACGTAGCGCCAGCTATCGAAGATGCGAATGGCAATTCTAGTAATTCTAGTGAATTTGATTTTTAAAAGATTTAAATAAGATTAATGCAAGAAGATAATGTAGAAATGTTCGATGACTTAGAAGGTGAGTTATTTGAGCATTATAGATTTGAAGCAGGGAAAGGACAAGCTCCTTTAAGAGTGGATAAGTTTTTAATGAACTTAGTAGAGAATGCTACACGTAATAAAATACAACAAGCAGCTACTAATGGAAATATATTCGTGAATGATATACCTGTAAAATCAAATCACAAAGTAAAAGCTAATGATGTGGTGCGTGTGTTGATGAAACAACCACCATTCGAAAATATCATTATACCAGAGAATATTCCTCTTGATATAGTATATGAAGATGATTCATTATTAGTAGTGAATAAACCAGCAGGACTAGTAGTACACCCAGGACATGGTAACTATACAGGAACTCTAGTAAATGCTTTAGCATATCACTTTGAGAATTTACCCCTAAATAGTAGTGAAAGACCAGGATTAGTCCACCGTATTGATAAAGATACTAGTGGTCTGTTAGTAGTAGCAAAGACAGAATGGGCAATGACCGAACTGCAAAAGCAATTTGCAGAAAAGACATCTGAGCGTGAGTATGTCGCTATGGTATGGGGGAATGTAGAAGAAGATGAAGGTACGATAGAGAGCTATATCGGCCGTCACGTCAAAGATAGAATGCAGATGGCTGCCTTTGATGATGAGAGTATGGGGAAATGGGCTGTGACGCATTATAAAGTACTTGAGCGCTTAGGATATGTTACTTTAGTATCTTGTCGTCTAGAGACAGGTCGTACACATCAGATACGTGTTCACATGAAACATATTGGACATACGCTGTTTAACGATGAACGTTATGGAGGTAACTTAATTCTTAAGGGAACGACATTTACCAAATATAAACAGTTTGTAGATAATTGTTTTGCTGTTTTACCTAGACAAGCTCTACATGCTAAAACACTAGGATTTACACATCCTATAACTAAAGAAAGAATGAGGTTTGACTCTGAGATACCTACAGATATGGTAGAATGTATTGAAAAATGGAGAACATACGCACAAGCTTCTAATTTTGGAAATAAAGTAGATGGATTATAGTTAATTTAAGATATCAAAGCCTCATTGTTAGATGAGGCTTTTTTTATTTGCTTTATTTTATTTGCTATAAAATATCATTTAAAAAAGAAGGAAAAAGTCTTAATCTAGGTTAAAAAAACATAAATAAGGAGAAAGTAATTAAATTATTTTAGTTACTTTGTTGACTTTACTAGAAGATGTTTAATCAGTTTAAATTACATATAGAGAATAACTTCAGAGAGTTATTAGAAGAGCCATTATTACTTGCAGTAAGTGGAGGGATAGATAGTATCGTTTTAGTGCATTTATGTCATAAGTTAGGACTAGACATAACGATAGCACATTGTAACTTCCATTTAAGAGGAGAAGATAGTAATGGTGACCAAGAGTTTGTAGAACAATTAGGAGAGGAGTTAAGCATTCCAGTTTTTGTTGCAGAGTTTGATACAGTACAATATGCCACAGAGCACAAGGTGTCTATACAGATTGCAGCTAGAGAATTGCGATATGATTGGTTTAGAGAACTAGCTACACAACAGAAGAAGACCTATCTATTAACCGCTCATCACTTAGATGATTCTATGGAGACTTTCTTGATTAATTTATCTAGAGGTACGGGTATAGAAGGGTTATTAGGAATACCAGCTAGAAATGGCTACATCAGAAGACCAATATTGCCATTTACTAGAGAGGATATCGCTCATTATGCAGAAGAGAATCAGATTACTTGGAGAGAAGATATAACAAATAGTCAGACAAAATATTTGCGTAATAAAATTCGTAGGAATATATTGCCGCTTCTAAAAAAGACAAATGAACATTTTTGTCAGTCTTTTTTACAGACAATGGAGTATTTACAGCAGTCAGTAGATTTGAGTGAAGATGCTAGTAAATATTATTACAGTCAGGTAGTTACAGAACATGACGGTGAGGAGATAAGTATTAACTTAGAGCAGTTAAAAAGTCTTTCTTCACCTAAAGCATATTTGTATAAGTGGTTATCTCCTTTAGGATTTACGGCTTGGTCTGATATCGAAGATTTAATTAATGGAGCATCAGGTAAGATGATTTATTCGCCTACTCATGTACTGTTGAAGAATAGAGGAGAGTTTATAATAAAACCTCTTCCACAAGAAAAAGAGAATAAAGAACAAATATATTTATTAGAGAACAAACAAACATTAACCCAACCACTAACGATTAGTATAACACCTTATGAAGAAAAACAGTTAACAAGTGATGCTTCGACCATTTATGTAGATGGAGATTTATTGACTTTTCCATTGACTATACGTAAATATCGAAGTGGCGATAGATTTATCCCATTTGGGATGAAGGGAACAAAGAAAATGAGTAAGTTTTTTAAAGACGAGAAGTTTAGTCTATTTGATAAAGAGAATACTTGGCTTTTATGTTCAGAAAATAAGATTGTATGGGTTATCGGTAGTCGAATGGATGAACGATTTAAGATAAAAGATACAACAACAAACATTATTAAAATTCAAATTAATCTATGAGAAAATTAGCTTATTTGCTACTTTTTTTATTGTCATTTATATCAGTGCAGGCTCAGATTACTAATCCTGCTAAATGGCAATCTAAAATTGAGAAAAAGTCTGATACAGAATATACCATTACTTGGGATGCTGTAATAGAAAAGAACTGGCATTTATACTCCCAATATAACCCAGAAGGAGGTTCGCTGCCTTTAGAGTTTATTTATAATAATCAAGAGGGAAATTATACTTTAGAGGGTAAGGCAAAGGAGAGTGAAACAAAGACTTCATTTAATGATGTCTTTGGTGTGGATGAAATCTACTTCGTAGACTCTGCTAAACTAGTTCAAGACATTAAGATAACCAATCCTACTGTGGAAACTATCCAAGTAGAATTAGCTTATCAGGTATGTGATGAAATGTGTATTAGCCAGAGTAACTTATTTGTTTACGATTTAAAGACACTTGAAACCAAGGAAGTAAAGAACTTCGAAGATTTAGCAACTACTGCTGTAGATACTAAAAAGGATAGTGATACAACGGATACAACAGTAGCTACAACGGGGAATACTAAAGAAGAGAAAAAAGGTTTGTTTACTATTTTCTTCTTAGCCTTCTTATCAGGATTTGCAGCATTACTTACACCATGTGTATTCCCAATGATTCCAATGACAGTGAGTTTCTTTACTAAACAGTCTAAGACTAGAGCGAAGGGAATTAAGAATGCAATTATCTATGGATTATCTATCATCCTTATCTATGTAGTATTAGGAACGATAGTGACTGCAATATTTGGAGCAGATTCATTAAACGCACTTTCTACGAATGTGTATTTTAATATTATCTTCTTTTTATTGTTAGTGATATTCGCTACATCGTTCTTAGGAGCGTTCGAGATTATGTTACCTAACTCATGGGCTAATAAAGTAGATTCTCAAGCAGACAGAGGAGGTATCATAGGGATCTTATTTATGGCATTAGCACTTGCTATAGTATCATTCTCATGTACAGGGCCTATCGTAGGAACACTATTAGTAGAAGCAGCATCTAAAGGAGGTATAGCACCTATCGTAGGAATGTTAGGGTTCTCTCTAGCATTAGCATTACCATTTATGTTATTCGCTATGTTCCCAGGATGGTTAAACTCTATGCCACGTTCAGGAGGATGGTTAAATACTGTGAAAGTATCTTTAGGATTCTTAGAGTTAGCTTTAGCATTTAAATTCTTGTCTAATGCAGACCTTGTATTACAAGCACATTGGTTAGAAAGAGAAGTTTTCTTAGCGATCTGGATTGCTATCTTTGGAGCATGGGCATTATATTTATTAGGAAAGATCAGGTTACCTCATGATAGCCCCGCAGATAGTATATCAGTAGGAAGATTATTTATGGCTTTATTAGTATCTGTATTTACGATTTATATGATACCAGGACTATGGGGAGCACCACTTAAGATTATCTCAGGTTTCCCTCCACCGATGACGTATTCAGAAAGTCCTTATGGTGTTGGAGGAAAAGGTGGTAATGCGGGAGGAGTAGCTACTGCTATTCCAGACGGAGCTAAACTAGGAGCACATGATATTATTGCCTTTACAGATTATGAGAAAGGTATGGCTTATGCTAAGTCTGTAAACAAACCAGTCTTACTTGACTTCACAGGATTTGCATGTGTGAACTGCCGTAAAATGGAAGACTCTGTATGGTCTGAACCTAATGTGTTATCAATTTTAAAAGGTGAAATAGTTTTAATATCACTTTATGTTGATGATCCGACGAAGTTACCTGAGAACGAACAATATATTTCTGAAACTACAGGTAAGAAAATAAAAACAATTGGTAATAAATGGAGTGATTTCCAAATGAAACATTACCAAGCGAATGCACAGCCTTACTATATCGTATTAGATAAAGAAGGTAATCGCTTAAATGAAGCTGTTGGTTATATGCCAGACGCACCTGAGTATAAAGCTTGGTTAGAAAGCGGAATTAATAAAGTGAAATAAGTTTTTATAATTATAGTTAAAGAAGCCACGTGAGTTCACGTGGCTTTTTTTATGGTAGTGGTATAAAAAAACAAAGGTGTTTTGATTTAATTTTAAGAAGAAAGTTAATACATTTGATAACCTTCTGAAATAAGGAAACAAAACACAATATTTAATTTAAGTACCTTTTGTTAATCACTAATAGAGAATGTATTCTTCAGAATATTAGATGATTAATTAGAGCGTATAAAATAAGCTAAGAAAAATGAAAAGAAGTTTAGTTGCATTATCATTTGCATTGTTTGCACTGTGTACACAAGCACAAGTTCACACTCCACCTACAAGTACAAAAGCAGAATCACATCAAGTAGTAGGGCTTACGGATATCAAGATTGACTACTCAAGACCGAATATGAGAGGGCGTTTAGTATTTGGTGATTTAGTTCCTTATGGAAGAATGTGGAGAACAGGAGCGAATATGAATACGGTAGTTACTTTTGGTAATGATGTAGAGATAGGTGGTAAGAAATTAAAGAAAGGATCGTATGCATTATTTACTATTCCTAAAGTAGAAGAATGGGAAGTAATATTCTATGCAGATACGAATAACTGGGGATTACCAGAGAAATGGGATGAGAGTAAAGTAGCTTTATCGACTAAGGTTAAACCTATTGGTTCTGATCGCAAGTTTGAGACATTAACTGTAGCGGTGAATAACGTAAACATAGACTACGCAGACCTAGAGATTATGTGGGAGAAGACAGTTGTGCCTGTTCGTTTTAAAGTACCAACAGACCAATTGGCAATGCAGAGTATTGAGGAGACATTTGACGGTCCTACAATCGTTGATTATTACGGAGCGGCAGAATATTACTACCTAACGAATAAAGACCTTGTAAAAGCTCTAGATTGGGTAAATAAGGCTATTGAGAAATCAGGAGAGAAAATACCTTACTACTTTGTACGCTTAAAATCACAGATCCAAGCTAAAGGAGGTGATAAAATAGCTGCTGTAGAAACTGCCAAATGGGCATTAGAGTTAGCAGAGAAAGCGAATAATCTTGATTATATCAAGATTAATAAAGACGCTATCAGAGAGTGGAGCAAGTAATTTTAATTAAGAATTAAGAATTAAGAATTAAGAATTAAGAATTAAGATTGTACTTAAAAAGCTGATTTCTTAAAGCTTATAGCTGAATATATAAAGAAAAAGATAGTTCTAATGAGCTATCTTTTTTTGTTTCTATGAAGTTGTCTTTTGTGAAACCGTGAAGTTGTGAAACCGTGAAATTGTGAAGTTGTGAAACCGTGAAGTTGTGAAATTGTGAACTGTCAATTAACCATATCTCTAATTCCCATTACCCTATGCCGTAGGCAAACAACAAA